>JAKLLE010000101.1 GCA_023150295.1 Giesbergeria sp.
GGGTAGTATTCATGGGCGGGCACCAAGTTCAGACTTCGATACCCTGATCTTCCAGCCTTTTGGGCGGTGCCCGCAACTTTTTTTGCGCCTCACGCAGAGGCAAATTCGGCTGGGTTGAGGAATTCTGCAAGTCCCTCAGCCAAGAAGCACGGAGAGAGACGCATGAGCACACCCGCACAAAGCTCCCATGGCAGCGGCCATGAGGACCCGAACCAGTTCGCCCTGCTGCGCCAACGGCGCTTTGCGCCCTTCTTCTGGACGCAGTTCTCCGGCGCCGCCAACGACAACCTGTTCAAGTTTGCCTTCACGGTAATGGTGACCTACCAGATCAACGTGTCTTGGCTGCAGCCCGCGATGGCTGGGCTGGTGATTGGCGCGCTGTTCATCCTGCCCTTCCTGCTGTTCTCGGCCACCAGCGGGCAGTTGGCGGACAAGTACGACAAGAAGGTGCTGATCCGCTTCGTCAAGCGGCTGGAGATGGCCATCATGGCGCTGGCCGCCTGGGGTTTTTTTGCGCACAACGTGCCGGTCCTGCTGGGCTGCACCTTCCTCATGGGGCTGCACTCCACGCTGTTCGGGCCGGTCAAATTCGCCTACCTGCCGCAGGTGCTCAATGAGCGCGAGCTGACCGGCGGCAACGGCATGGTGGAGATGGGCACCTTCGTCGCCATTCTGCTGGGCAACGTGGCGGGCGGGCTCATCATCGCCGTGCCCGAGATCGGCGCGCACCATGTGGGCTTTGCCTGCGTGGGCGCGGCCATCGTGGGGCGGGTGCTGTCGGAGTTCATACCCTCGCTGCCCCCCACCGACCCCGGCCTCAAGGTCAACTGGAACCCGGTGAGCGAGACCCTGCGCAACCTCAGGCTGGCCCACCAGAACATCGTGGTGTTCCGCTCGCTGCTGGGCATCAGCTGGATGTGGTTCTTCGGCGCCGTGTTCCTGAGCCAGTTCCCCAGCCTCGCCAAGGAGGTGCTGCACGGCAACGAGCAGGTGGCTTCGCTGCTGCTGGTGGTGTTCTCGGTGGGCATCGGCATCGGCTCATTGTTGTGCGAGGTGCTCTCGCGCCGCCATGTGGAGATCGGCCTGGTGCCGCTGGGCGCCATCGGCATGAGCGTGTTCTCCATCGACCTGTACTTTGCCTCGCGCGCGCTGCCGCCCGCCGAGATCATGGGCCTGGGCGCCTTCCTGGAGCAGGGCGCGCACTGGCGCGTGATGCTGGACCTGGCATTGCTGTCGCTGTTTGCAGGTCTGTACAGCGTGCCCATGTACGCGCTGATCCAGATGCGCGCCCAGCCCACGCACCGCGCGCGCATCATCGCGGCCAACAACATCCTCAACGCGCTGTTCATGATCGCCAGCTCGCTGATCGCGGGCGCGCTGCTGGGTGCAGGCTTCAGCGTGCCGCAAATCTTTTTGTTCACCGGGCTGGCGAACGCGGTGGTGGCCACCTACATCTTCCTGCTGGTGCCCGAATACCTGCTGCGCTTTGTGGCCTGGGTGCTCTCGCGCCTGGTGTACCGCTTCAAGGTGCAGGGCGACGAGAACCTGCCCGTGCAGGGCGCAGCCGTGCTGGCCTGCAACCACGTGAGCTTTGTCGATGCCGTGCTGCTGATGGCCGCCAGCCCGCGCCCGATCTACTTTGTCATGGACCACCGCATCTTCCGCGTGCCGGTGCTGGGATGGCTGTTCCGCCTGGCCAAGGCCATTCCGGTGGCGCCCTACAAGGAAGACCCCCAAACCTACGAGGCCGCCTTCGAGCGCGCCGCGCAGGTGCTGCGCGAAGGTGATCTGCTGGCCATCTTCCCCGAGGGTGGCATCACGCGCGACGGGCAGTTGCAGCCCTTCAAGGGTGGCATCGTCAAGATCCTGGACCGTGCGCGTGCCGACGGCCTGGACGTGCCCGTGATCCCCATGGCACTGACCAACCTGTGGGGCTCGTACTTCAGCCGCATCGAGCAGGGCGGCGCCATGGTGCGACCGTTCCGGCGCGGCCTGTTCAACCGCGTGGGGTTGAATGTGGGCGCACCCGTGCCGCCCGCACAGGCGCAGCCCGAGGCCCTGCAGGCGCGCGTGGCGGGGCTGCTGCAGGCGTGAGGTGTTTATTCGACGCTGAACGTCAACCCGGCATTCGCCCGCAGCCGCTCGATCAGCGCCTGGCCCAGCGCCGGGGCGGTGGTCCAGATGCCGCCGGGCGTGCTGCGGTTCTCCAGCAGGCACACGGCGGCCTCGGCGATCATCTTGGAGGTGGAGCCGTAGCCGGGGTCGCGGTCGCCGGTCACGGCCACGCGCAGGTGGTGGCCTGCGGCGTCCTCGCCGAGGAACAGCACGTCGTAGTGCCCAGCCTCGCGCTCCTCGCGCGAAGGGCCTTCGCCCGGCTTGGGGCCGGCGTCCGAGCCCAGCGACTTGTCGGACGCCACCGCGTTGGCAAAGGCCTCGCCCTTGGCGCCGGGGCCGGTGACCAGCATCTCGTCGTACACAAAGTCCTGCCCGTAGGCATGGCCCAGCAGGAAGTTGGAGCGGTGCACGTTGCGCGTGTTGATGGCCGCCATGACGAACGGTGCCACCCAGATGTCCGCGCCCAGCGCCTCGTCCACCATGGGCTTGCTGCCCGAGGGCTGGCGCGGGCCGGTGAAGCCGGGTGTGAGGGCGAACGGGTCGCGCAGCAGGTCGAGCACGCCGGGCTCGCTGGCGGCGGCGGCCAGCGTGGCCTTGAGGCTGGCGGCCGTGCCGCCCGAGAAGGTGCCCTTCATCTTGCGCACGCGGCCGCGCACGCGGCTGGCGGGCTGGCCGAAGCGGGTTTTCATTTCGGTTTGCAGCAGGTACACGCCCAGGTCGAACGGGATCGAATCGAATCCGCACGAAAACACGATGCGTGCGCCGCTGGCCTTGGCCTGGGCTTCGTGCGCGTCGATCATGCGGCGCATCCAGGCGGGCTCGCCGCACAGGTCCACGTAGTCCACACCGTTGGCCGCGCATGCCGCCACGAGTTCGTCGCCGTAAAGCTGGTAGGGGCCCACGGTGGTCAGTACCAGGCGGGTACTGTCCATCAGCGCCTGCAGGCTGGCGGGGTTGCTGGTGTCGGTCACGACGAGTGGTGTGTCGGCCGGGGCGCCCAGTTCGCCCCGCACGGCAGCGAGTTTGTCGGCATTGCGCCCGCCCATGGCCCAGCGCAGGCCACTGCCTTGGGGGTAACGCTGCAAGAGGTATTCGACCACCAGCCGACCGGTGAAGCCGGTGGCGCCGTGGACGACGAGGTCAAAGGGCTTGGTCATGGTGTGTGTCTTTCACAGGGTGCAGCGCGGCACAGGCGTGCCCCGGCATTGTGGAAGAAGCGCGCCGCCCGCGGGTGTCGCCCAGGTGCTGGCCGCGTGCGGCCAGCGGTTTTGTGCATTTGTGCCCACATCAAGTATCAAAAAGTGATACCCGAAAGCCTGGAACACGCCGCTTTGGCATTCCAATGCGGACAACCCGGTGCCGCCGCAGCACCATGCACCCATGTTCAACCAACGCCCCAGGGCCACCACTGCAATGTCCTCTGCTCCCATCATCGTCCAGCGTGACACCCGTGCCTGGCAACTCCAGGTCTGGATCTCCTTCGGCATCGCCGTGTTCCTCTGTGCCGTCGGCCTGGCCTGGCTGCCGGGCGAGCCGCTGGAGCAGGTCTTCATGGTGATGGGTTATGTGTTCTGTCTGTCCACCGTGTTTGCGCTGGCCAAGTTCGTGCGCGACAACGCGGGCAGCCGCCGCAGCACGGGGGGTGACACACCGCTGTGGAAACTGGTCGTGTGGGGCGGCTTTGCCGTCGCCATGGGCCTGACGGGCTGGGGCCTGCTGGGCATGGCCATCAACGTGACCTACAAGGCCTTCCTGGGTGTGAGCTGGCTCTACCTGGTGACCACGGCCTTCACCCTGGCCAAGATGCTGCGCGACCGCCACGAGGCCGACCTGCTCGAAGCGCGCCTGCAGGGCCGCCGTGAGGCTGCGCAGGCTGCCGCCAGCGCCGAATGATTGTTGCAACCCCAAGGAGTTTTCCATGACTGCATTGCTGAATACCCCCCTGGCCCGCCTGCTGCTGGCGGTGGGCCTGACCTGCGCCCTGGTGTCGGCCCCGGCGCGGGCCCAGAGCGAAGCCTCGGCCGCACTCTCGCTGCTGCCCGTAGCGTCGGTGGTGGGTACAGCCTCGGTGGGCGCTGCGGCGTCCGGCGCGGTGGTGGCCTTGCCTGTGGCCCTGTCGGTGGGCGGGGCGGTGCTCACGGTCAAGGTGGTGGAAGCCTCGGCCCTGGGCACGGTGTATGTGTTGGAGCGCGCATCCGATGGCGCGCGCGTCAGTGTCGAGGTGGCCGGGCGCGGCGTGGGGGCCTCGGCGCACGCCGTGGGCACCGTGGTGGCCTGCAGCGTGATCGGCACCGGCGTGGTGCTGTCGGTGGCGGGCGAGGTGCTGGCCTTTGTGCCCAACGCCCTGGGCCAGGCCCTGCTGCACAACGAACGCCTGTAGAGGAGGAACACCATGGCACGTACCACCGTTCCCCTCACCGCGCTGGCCCTGGCGGCGCTGCTGCTGGCCGCCGCGCCAGCCCACGCGGGCCGCTCCTGCGAGGCGCGCAAGCCCACGCCCCAGCTCATCGAGCGCGGCATGCAACTGGCGCAGCAAACCGCCGCCGCGCTCGACGCCGAGCATGCGCGCAGCGGCACCCGTGTGGTGGTGCTGGGCCGCGCCGGGCAGGATTTGGGCAAGTACGGGCTGCGCTATTCGCACCTGGGCTGGGCCTACCGCAGCGACGCGGGCCCCTGGCGCGTGGTGCACAAGCTCAACGAATGCGGCAGCGCCGTGGGCCACCTGTACCGCCAGGGGCTGGGCGAATTTTTCCTGGACGACCTGTGGCGCTACGAGGCGGTCTGGGCCGTGCCCACGCCCGAGGTGCAGCAGCGCCTGCTGCCCGTGCTGCAGGACAGGGCGCTGGCCCGCACCCTGCAGCACCCGCCCTACAGCATGGTCAGCTACGCCTGGGGGCGCAAGTACCAGCAGTCCAACCAGTGGGCGCTGGAGACCCTGGCCCTGGCCATGGAGCCCGCCAGCGTGCGCACCCGCGATCAGGCCCAGGCCTGGCTGCAGTTCAAGGGCTACGAGCCCAGCGCACTCAAGATCGGCGCACTCACGCGCCTGGGCGGGCGGGTTGGCGCGGCCAACATCGCGTTCGACGACCACCCCAGCGACAAGCGCTTTGCCGACCGCATCGAGACCGTCACCGTCGATTCGGTGCTGGCCTGGCTGCAGCGTGCGCAGTTGGCTTCGGCAGCGCAGGTGCTGTCTATCAAAAATTAAGACAAAATGGCCACTTGTGCCCGTCAATAAAGCGCAAGCAGCTATAAAAAACATAGCAAACATCTGAGGAGATTCCATGAGCAAAGCACTGCGTCTGTCTGAAAAATGGTTCCGCCGCGGCCTGTGGCTGGTGGCCTGGGTGTTTGCGGGCTTTCTGATTGGCCTGGGTGGCACCATCGTGGGCGACCTGCCCAAGGTCGAAGCGCCACTGCAACTGGACGACTTCCTGGACCGCGCCGAGGCCACCAAGCTGCGTGCGCGCGGCCAGGAGCTGCAGCAGGTGGAGTCAGACGCGCAACAGGCGCTGGAGCAGGCGCAACTGCAGCGCAGCAAGGCGCGCAGCGAGAGCCAAGCCGAGCGCGAGTCCTTCAACCACTGGCTGGCCGCGCGCAGCGTGACGCAGCGCGCCGAACACGACCCCGAGGTGCTCGCACGCACGCGCGCGCTGGATCAGCTCAAGCTGGCCGAGCGCTCCACGCAGCAGGCCGTGGAGGCCCAGCAGCAGGCGCTGCTCGACGCCCGCCAGGCCGCCAGTGCCACGCGCAAGCAGCTCCAGACCATGGAGCAAGACGGCTACGTCAAGCTCAACGCCGAGCGGCGCAAGGTGGAGCTGCGCGTGTTCCTCTACCGCCTGGCGCTCACGCTGCCGCTGCTGGCCGTGGCGGGCTGGCTGTTCGTCAAAAAGCGCAAGGGCACCTACTGGCCCTTTGTGTGGGGCTTCATCATCTTTGCGCTGTTTGCCTTCTTTGTGGAGCTGGTGCCCTACCTGCCCAGCTACGGCGGCTACGTGCGTTACATCGTGGGCATTGCCGTCACCGCACTCGTGGGGCGCTACGCCATCCTGGCGCTGAACCGCTACCTGGAGCGCCAGAAGCAGGCCGAATCCATGCCCGACCAGGAACGCCGCAAGGAGCTGGGCTACGACGTGGCCCTGGCCCGCCTGGCCAAGAACGTGTGCCCGGGCTGCGAGCGGCCGGTGGATCTGAAGAACGACCAGATCGACTTCTGCCCGCACTGCGGCATTGGTCTGTTCGACCACTGTGGACATTGCAGTACACGCAAGAGCGCCTTTGCACGCTTCTGCCACGCCTGCGGCACCGGGGCAACCGCGCGCGATGGCGCCACGCCCGCAGCCTGAAGGGGTTGGCGCTCAGTGCCTCAGGCGCCCATCACCACAGGCCCACCCTTTGCCAGCGCGCGCTGGTAGGCCGGGCGCTGCTGCATGCGCTGCAGGTAGGCCTTGAGGTGCGGGTGGGGTGCGGCGGCGTCGGTGCGTGAAAGGGCGGCCTCCACGGCAAAGCTCATCTGGAAGTCGGCCATGCTCAGGTGCTCGCCCGCAAACCAGCGGTGCTGCGCCAGGTGGCCCTCCATGAACTCCAGGGCGGTGCTCAGGTTGGGGGCGATGAGCTTTTTCTGCACCTGCTCGCACAGCGTGCGCGCAATGGGCCGCACAAAAAAAGGCATGGGCTGCGTGGGGATGGTGACGAACACCAGCTTCATCACCAGCCAGTTCATCAGCGAGCCCTCGGCGTAGTGCATCCAGAAGCGGCACTGGCGATGCTCTGGCGTGCCAGGCTGGGGCACCAGATGCGCCAGCTCGGGCGGTGCGCTGCTGGCAAAACGTTCTGCCAAGTATTCGATGATGGCGCCCGATTCGGCAATCACGTCGTCGCCCTCGGTGATGACGGGCGACTTGCCCAGCGGGTGCACGGCCTTCAAGGAGGCCGGGGCCAGCTTGGTGCGCGGATCGCGCCGGTACAGCCGCAGGTCATAGGGCACGCCCAGTTCTTCGAGCAGCCACAGAACGCGCTGCGAGCGCGAGGTTTCGAGGTGGTGTACGGTCAGCATGGGTGCCATGGTAGCGGGCCAGGGGGCTCAGCGCTGCCGAGGGCCTATTGCGGTGTCACGCCCCGGTGCGCAGCAAGGGGCGCAGCGCCAGCAGCCCCAGGGCCGGGCCCAGGGCCAACCCAGTGAGCAGGGGGCCCAGTGCCACATGGGCCGACAGTTCGACAAACAGCAGGATGCTGACGATGGAAATGCCAAAACCGATGCTGTTGGTGAGCGTAAGCACGCTGCCCACGGCCTGCGGCGGCGCATTGCGCGCCGTGAGTGCCGAAAATTGCGGTGAATCGCCCGACACGGTAATGCCCCACACCAGCAGCCAAGCATAGAACAGCGCATCCGGCGCCTGTATGAGCCAGGGCGCCAGCAGGCAGCACAGGCCGCTGGTGGCCAGTTGCACGCCTGCCACGCGGGCGCTGCCCCAGCGCGGCGCCAGCCAGCCGCCCACCGTGCAGCCCAGCGCGCCCGCACCCAGTACCCAGAACGCCGCCCACGACAGCTCCGTGCCCTGCAGGCGCGTGGCCAGGATCATGGGCATCAGCACCCACAGCGTGTACAGCTCCCACATGTGCCCGAAATAGCCCAGTACCGAACTGCGCACGCGTGCATCGGTGGCAATGCTGGCCAGTGCACGCCACTGCAGCGTGGTGGCGCGGGCCACCGCACCGGGCGGATCGGGCAGCAGCGCGTACAGCAGCACCCCGCCTGCGGCCGCCAGGCCTGCCACCCCGAGCATCAGGCTGGGCCAGGGCAGGGCGTCGCCCAGGGCGCGCAGTGCGTGGGCACTGGCCGAGCCCAGAATCAGCGCGCCGATCAGCAGCCCAAGCGCTGGCCCCAGCCCGCGTGTGTACCACTGCGAGGCGATCTTCATGCCCACGGGGTAAATGCCTGCCAGGAAGAAACCGGTGGCAAAGCGCCAGCCCAGCAGGGCGGGAAAGCTGGTCACTATCGCCCAGGCCCCCACCGTGCAGGCCGCACCCGCCAGGGAGCAGACCAGAAACACACGACGGGGCGAGAACCGGTCGGCAATGGCCAACAATGCAAACACCAGCGTCCCCAGAATGAAGCCGAACTGCAGCGCCGACGTGAGCGTGCCCACAGCGGTGGCGGGCCAGCCCAGTTCGCGCTGCAGGTCGGGCATGACGGCGTTGACCGCAAACCACAGCGAGGTGCCCGCAAACTGCGCGGCCACCAGCACGGGCAGGACGTGGGGTGAGACCGCGGGTTGCATGATTGGCAGCGCGGTCACGCCACAAATATCAGGGCTGCAGCCGGAGCACGCATTCTTCACCCAGCATGTCGATGATTTTCAGGGCCACGGTGGCTCCAGTGGGTGGCGCGGGCAGCTCGTAGCGCCCTGCCACCAGGTCTTGCTTGCGTGTGGGCACGTCGGCCAGCGCCACATTGAACACCTCGCCATCGTGCTGTGCGTCGATCAGCACGCAGTCCACCACGGCGCGCCAATCGGGGATGCTGGCGCGGAAGATGCCCTCTTGTAAATCGAGCCGCGCAATGATGCTGGGCGAGACCACATCGTCAATCTGCACCACCAGCCTTGCATCGGCGCCCTGGCCCTCGCGCCGGGCATGGGCCTGCACGCTCATGGGCTCGTGCTTGATAAAGCCGCCCGCCTTGCGGTCGGTGCGCAGTTCGGTCAGGTGGATCTTGTTGACGGGGCGGTTGTGGTTGTACTGCGCCACCCATTCGCGCGCCTTGTGCTCCTGGCCCAGGCTGACGACCAGGATGTCGCGCTCCTCCTCGGGCCGGTTTTTGAGTTCGGTGCGCAGGGCTTCGAGGTCCAGCGGCGTCAGCGGGTGGTTGAGCGGGATGATCTTGGCCAGCAGGCTGGCGCGCGTGCCGTCGAAATACGGGTCGGTGCGCGTGCGCGTTAGCCCCAGGTGCTGGCAGGCCAGCTCGACCGCCTCGTTGTGCTGGATGTGCAGGTCGTAGTCGTTCACGCGCCAGGTGCTGAAGCTGAGCTGGCAGGGCGCGGTCGGCGCATCGTCGCGCGCCACCAACTCGCCTTGGCTGTTGGCGGCGGCCAGTGCCTGCGCCTGCTCGCGCATCACGCCCTGCAGCCGCTTGGCCGTGGTCTGGATGGCGCCCTTGTTGATGTCGCAGCCGATCCAGCGGCGGCCGAGTTTTTGGGCGACGGCGGCGGTGGTGCCCGAGCCGATAAAGCAGTCGAGGACGAGGTCGCCGGGGTTGGTGGAGGAAGCGATGATGCGTTCAATCAGGTTTTCCGGCTTTTGAGTCGGATAGCCCAACAATTCTTGCGATTGATTGTGTATGGGGCGAAGGTCGGTCCAAATGTCTTGCGCTGTGCCGCCTTGAGCCACAGCCTCATCGAGGTAGCGTTTGAGACGGGGAACCCCTGCAGTTTTGGGCCAGTGAATTCGGCCTTCTGCATCCCACTGCTCCAAAGTGGAAACCGCAACCTTCCAATGGTTTCCCCGTTCGCCAGGATTTATTCCACGCCAAGATTTTCCTGTTTCTCCATTGCGAAGACCGGACGCCATCAAATCGCTACGCGAATACTTGCGTCCACTGGATTCTTCAACTTGATCAAAGAACTGCTCGAGGTATTTTTGGTTTAGCTCCGTTCGCTGGGGGTTCCAGGTTCTACCTGCTGGGCCGTAGTAGTAAATCGTGTCATGGATGATGCCGAAACGACCCGCGTCGCTGTGAGCGCTGACACGCTGCCAGACAATTTCATTGACAAAATTGTCGGGGCCAAACACCTCGTCCATAAGTAGTCGAAGGTAACTATTTTTTGATGGATCGCAATGCAGGAAGATTGCCCCGTCTTCTGGGCTCTATGCCGTTTTGTGTGGAACTTGACAACCTCAAAGACACCGATGCACCCATCCATCAGCCTGCGGCAATGTTGGTTGCAGCGGATTGAGCGGCAAATGCTTGAGCCTGGACATGCGCAAGTACGCGATGGCAATG
>JAKLLE010000102.1 GCA_023150295.1 Giesbergeria sp.
GAGGGAGCACTGCGGGTCACCCACGGGGGAATCGATGCGATAGCGCTGCGCATTCTTCCTGACAACCGCAAAGTGCTCAAATATTGAGCACCGAAGTGTTTCCGCCATGTTGCGGTTTTGAATTTTGCAAGTCCCTCTTTAGAATGAAAATAACTCCTTGCGCCCGTCAAAAGGGCGCAAGGCGCTATTATTTTTATAGCGAAATTACAAGCCGCCCGTGCGCTTGACCTTGGGGTCGGAGTAGGTCAACGGCTCGTTCTTGGCCTGGGGGGCCATGCGCTCCTGCAGCGTGGCCTTGTTGACCTCCTGCGCCAGCTCAATGGCGCTGCCGCTGGCGCGCCAGAGGGATTGCAGGTGTTCCAGCAACTGTTTGTAGAGCGGCTCCTTGGGGGGCTCGGGAGGCTCTTCCACGGTTTCCTTTTTCTGAACCACGGTCCAGTCGCGGTTGGGGGCGTCCGGGTCAGAGGGCTTTTCGGGCGCCTTGACGACCGCACCCTCCCCCAGACGGTCCATCGACTCCACCGGGTTGGCATTGTTGATGGGGCGCACTGGCACCGTCCCGGAGGCGCCAGTGGAATACAGATCTGCGCCCTGGGGACGCCAGATCGGAGATCGGTCGACAGGTGGCAGTTGCATGATGGGGCCTCTGGGGAAAGTTTCACGACGGGGCTCTAATCCCGTCTCGTGTCTCCATTTCGGCGAAAAGAAGGGGAAATTGAGGTCTTATTACAAATTGACACAAATTGACCCAACCCACACCACCGCCCCACCTACCGCGCTACAAAAACCGCTCCAGCAGCTTGCGCGACGCTTTGTCCAGTGCCGTCGAGTCGGGAATGGCGTACTGCACCCCTTCGGCGCTGGCCACCAGCAGCTTGGTGCGCCCGCGCAGCCGGCGGATGTCCTCCTCGGCCTTGAGGATGAAGCGCGTGGCGCCGCGATCCGTCTCTACCGACCAGGTGCTGGGCGTTGAGAAGCTAGACACTGCGCTGATTCTCACGATAGTGGGTACAAACTCGCGCACGGCCAGTTCTTCTTGCACCTCCGCGCGCGCCGCCTCGGGCAGCGCATCGAAACGGTCGAGCCAGACCAGTTCATGCCCATCCGGGCCGACGAGCGAGAGGCCTTCCTGCGGCGCCGCCAGCGGAAATGCACGCACCGGCACCACGCCACTGTGCTGGGTGCCGTCGGGCAGGGTCAGCACCAGGCGACCGTGGGCATCGCGGTGCAGTTGCAGGGGATTACAAGCGCTGGAATGTTGCATGGATGTCCTTCATTGCCCAGCCGGGTGGGCGCTGTGCTGCAGGCTGCTGTCGATGACCACACCGGCGGCCTGCGCGTCCTCTTCGGCGCGGCGCACCTGGGCCTGGTACAGCCGCCAATACGCGCCTTGCTGCTCCATGAGGGCGTCGTGCGGGCCCACCTCGACGACCTCGCCCCGGTCCATCACCACCAGGCGGTCGGCCTTGCGCAGGGTGGACAGGCGGTGCGCAATGGCAATGGTGGTGCGGCCCTGCACCAGGTTGTCCAGCGCCTTCTGGATTTCCTTCTCGGTTTCGGTGTCCACCGCCGAGGTGGCTTCGTCCAGGATGAGGATGCGCGGGTCGATCAGAAGGGCCCGCGCAATGCTGATGCGCTGGCGCTCGCCGCCCGAGAGGCCCTGGCCACGCTCGCCCACCAGCGAGTCGTAGCCGTGCGGCAGGCGCAGGATGAATTCGTGCGCGTGCGCTGCACGCGCAGCGGCAATGATTTCTTCGCGCGTGGCGTCAGGCTTGCCGTAGGCAATGTTCTCGGCAATGGTGCCAAAGAACAGGAAGGGTTCCTGCAGCACAAGGCCGATGTGGCGTCGGTAGTCGGCCACGGCAAAGCGGCGCAGATCGACGCCATCGACCTGGATGGAGCCCTCGCTCACGTCGTAAAACCGGCAGATCAGGTTGACCAGGGTGCTCTTGCCCGAGCCGCTGTGGCCTACCAGGCCGATCATCTCGCCGGGGCGGATGTCCAGCTCCAGGTTGCGGATGACCGCGCGGCTGCCGTAGCGAAAGCCCACGCCGCGCATGGCGATGGCGCCCTGCACCTGCGCCAGCTTCACGGGCTGGGCCGGGTCGGGCACGTTGCTGACATGGTCCAGGATGTCAAAAATGCGCTTGGCCCCGGCCGCCGCCTTCTGCGTGACCGAGACGATGCGGCTCATCGAGTCAAGCCGCCCGTAAAAACGCCCGATGTAGGCAATGAAAGCGGTGAGCACCCCCACCGTGATCTCGCTGCGCGAGACCAGCCAGATGCCAAAGGCCCAGACCACCAGCAGTCCGATTTCGGTAAGCAGCGACACCGTGGGCGAAAACAGCGACCAGGTGCGGTTGAGTTTGTCGTTCACCTCCAGGTTGTGCTGGTTGGCATCGCGAAAACGCTGCGCCTCCCGGCTTTCCTGCGCAAAGGCCTTGACCACGCGGATGCCGGGAATGGTGTCGGCCAGCACGTTGGTCACCTCGCTCCACACGCGGTCGATCTTTTCAAAGCCGGTGCGCAGGCGGTCGCGCACGGTGTGGATCAGCCAGCCGATGAAGGGCAGCGGCACCAGCGTGACCAGCGCCAGCGCGGGATTGATGGAAAACAGAATGGCAGCCGTCATGGCGATCATGAGCACATCGGTCAGAAAGTCGAGCGCGTGCAGCGACAGGAAGACGTTGATGCGGTCGGTCTCCGAGCCGATGCGCGCCATGAGGTCGCCCGTGCGCTTGCCGCCAAAGTAGTCCAGCGACAGGCGCAGCAGGTGCTCGTAGGTGGTCGTGCGCAGGTCGGCGCCGATGCGCTCGGACACCAGCGCCAGGATGTAGGTGCGCGCCCAGCCCAGCCCCCAGGCCACCAGCGCCGACGCCAGCAGGCCCGAGAGATACAGCAGCACCAGCATGGGGTCGATCTTCTGCCCGTTCTGGAACGGGATCAGGATGTCGTCCATCAGCGGAATCGTCAGGTACGGCGGCACCAGCGTGGCTGCCGTGGAGGCCAACGTGAGCCCAAAGCCCGCCGCCAGCTGCCCGCGGTAGGGGTGCGCAAAGCGCCACAGGCGCAGCAACACCCAGGTGGAAGGCTGCGGGGCCTGCGCGCGCGCGCAGGCGGGGCATTCTTCGCTGTCGGGGGGGAGTTCGGTGTTGCAGACGGGGCAACGCGCTTCTTCCGGCGCAGCGCCCTGCGCGCCTGCGGCACTCTGGGCCGCCTGGTCGAAGCGCTGTACCAGCAGCAGCGCCTGGGCCTGCGCGCCCAGCGTGAAGCGCCACAGCGCCAGGCGCTGCTGCGCGTTGTGCAGCTCCAGGGTGCCCACGCCGGCGTGGTCACCCAAACGCAGCGAAAGCTGGGGCGTAATGTCCCAGGCCTGCCATTGGCTCTGCCCGGGGGACAGGGCCAGCAGGCGGCGCGTGGTCACGACGACCAGGCCCTCGCCAAAGCGCAGCGCACTGTCAAGGTCAACCGCCAGCGCGGCCCGCACGTTCTCGTCGGAAGCGAGCACGGCCCGCAGACCCGCCCCGAAGGGGCCCTGAAAGACACCCGATGTGTCCAATGAATGGTGATGTTGCATTGTGGTTTTGTTCTTGCGCCCCTGGCCCCTGCCTGCGGGAGCACCCAGCGATATGGGAATTTTCCCCGATGTGCCCCGAACGGGCCACCGCACCTCCCAGGCATCCCCATTGAACGCTTCACCCCCCTGCATGGCTGACATGCCCCGCAGCCCCGTCAATCTGGCGCACAATCCACGGAAACCGCCCCTCCCAAGGGGGTGAAATCCTCCCGTCCGGCAAACCACCGCTGCACTCCATGGCGAAATTCAACGACATCCAACTGCTGCGCATCAACTACCTGCGCGGCCCCAACCTGTGGACCTACCGTCCGGTGCTCGAAGTCTGGCTGGACCTCGGCGCACTGGAGGATCACCCCTCCCACCTGATCCCCGGCTTCAACGAGCGCCTGACCACCTGGCTGCCCGCGCTGATCGAGCACCACTGCGGCGTGGGCGAACGCGGCGGCTTTCTGCAGCGCCTCCAGGAGGGCACCTGGTGTGGCCATGTGCTGGAGCACATCGTCATCGAGCTGCTGAACCTCGCGGGCATGCCCACCGGCTTTGGGCAAACGCGCAGCACCTCGGCACGCGGTGTCTACCGCATGGTGTTCCGCGCACGCGACGAGCAGGTCGCGCGCATGGCACTGGCGCAAGGTCACCGCCTGATCATGGCCGCCATCAACGACGAAGCCTTCGACGTGCAGGCCGCCGTGGCGCGCGTGCGCACCGAGGTGGACGACCGCTACCTGGGCCCCAGCACGGCCTGCATCGTCACCGCTGCCACCGACCGGGGCATTCCGCACATCCGCCTGAACGACGGCAACCTGGTGCAACTGGGCTATGGCGCCGCGCAGCGCCGCATCTGGACGGCGGAAACCGAGCGCACCAGCGCCATCGCTGAAGGCATTGCCTCCGACAAGGACCTGACCAAGAGCCTGCTCAAGTCCTGCGGCGTGCCCATCCCCGAGGGCCAGATCGTGCACAGCCCAGCCCAGGCCTGGGAGGCCGCGCAGGACATCGGCCTGCCCGTGGTGGTCAAGCCCTCGGACGGCAACCATGGCCGGGGCGTCACGCTCGACCTGCGCAAGCAGGAAGACATCGAGGCCGCCTACCACGTGGCCTACCCCGAGGGCAGCGACGTGATGGTCGAGCGCTACATCCCCGGCGACGAACACCGTCTGCTGGTGGTGGACGGCAAGCTCGTGGCCGCCGCACGCGGTGAACTGGTCTGCATCACCGGCAATGGCCGCTCCACGGTGGCCGAACTGATTGCCAGCCAGCTCAACTCCGACCCACGCCGGGGCTACGAAGAGGAATACCCCCTGGATCTCATCGACGTGGCCACCGACGCCAAGGTGCAGCTCGAACTCAAGCGCCAGGATCTGGATGCCCAATCGGTACCCGCAGCGGGCCGCGTGGTGGTGGTGCAGCGCAACGGCAACATGGCCGTGGACTGCACCGATGACGTGCACCCCGAGGTGGCCCACATGGCCGCGCTGGCCGCCAAGGTGGTGGGGCTGGACATTGCAGGCATCGACCTGGTGGCACAGGACATCAGCAAGCCTCTGAACGCGCAGGGAGGCGCCATTGTCGAAGTGAACGCTGGCCCCGGCCTGCTGATGCACCTCAAGCCTGCCGTCGGCGCACCACGCCCTGTGGGGCAGGCCATCGTGGAACACCTGTTCCCCGCCGAAGAGCATGACGATGCCGACCAACCCGCCGGACGCATCCCCGTGGTCGGTGTGGCGGGCACGCAGAGCACCACCCTGGTGGCGCGCCTGGTGGCCTGGCTGCTGCACCTCAGCGGCAAGCACACCGGTCTGGCCTGCCGCGAAGGCCTGTTCCTGGACCGCCGCCGTGTGGACGCTGCCGACAGCGCACACTGGGAACCCGCCCACCGCCTGCTGATGAACAAGATGGTGCAGGCTGCCGTGATCGAAAACGACGCCCGCGTGATCCTGCGCGACGGTCTGGCCTACGACCGCTGCCAGGTGGGTGTGGTCACCGACATGCTGGGCGTGGAAGGCCTGGCCGAGTTCGATGTACACGAGCAGGAGCAGATGACCAAGGTGCTGCGCACCCAGGTCGATGTGGTGCTGCCCAGCGGCGCCGCGGTGCTGCACGCTGCCGATGCGCAGGTCGCCGATCTGGCGCGGCTGTGCGATGGCGGTGTGGTGCTGTACGCGCTGGACGGTGAGCTGGCTGCCATTGCAGAACACCGAGCCAGCGACCAGGGCCGCGCCGTGTTTGTCAAGGCGGGGCGCGTGGTGCTGGCCACGGGCAGCAGCGAGTTGGCCATTGCACCCTTGAGCGCGCTGTGCTTTGGCCGCAGCAGCACCCCGCCCGACGTGACCGCCCTGCTGGCGGCCATTGGCACCGCCTGGGCACTGGACATTGCCCCCGACCTCATCGTCGCGGGGATCAAGACTTTCGAACCCGACCACACTGCCGCCCAGGCCTCGTAAGCCGCCGGCACACCGGCAGAACAAGGAACACACCCATGGATGTCACACGCATCAGGGCCCTGCGTGGGCCCAATCTCTGGAGCCGCCACCTGGCCATCGAAGCCGTGGTTTCCTGCACCCAGCAGGAATGCGCCATGTCCCGCATCGAAGGTTTCGAAGCCCGGCTGCGCGCCCTGTTTCCCGCCATTGGCGTTTTGCAACCCCAAGGGGGCGACACCGACCTGTCCCTCGCCCATGTGCTGCAGACGGCCGCCCTGGCGCTGCAGGCGCAGGCGGGTTGCCCGGTGAGCTTTGCGCGCACCACGCCCACCGTCGATGCCGGCGTGTTTCTGGTGGTGGTCGAATACACCGAGGAAGACGTTGGGCGCCAGGCCTTCAAGGACGCGCAGGAGCTGGTGCAGGCGGCCCTGAAAGGCACACCCTTCGACGCCGAAGCCGCCATTGCGCAGCTGCGCGACCTGGACGAGGACGTGCGCCTGGGCCCCAGCACGGGCGCCATCGTTCAGGCAGCCGTGGACCGTGGAATCCCCTACCGGCGCCTCACCCAGGGCAGCCTGGTGCAGTTTGGCTGGGGCTCCAAGCAGCGCCGCATCCAGGCGGCGGAGGTCGATTCCACCAGCGCCGTGGCCGAATCCATCGGCCAGGACAAAGACCTGACCAAGCGCCTGCTGCACGCCGCGGGCGTGCCCGTGCCGCTGGGCCAGCCCGTCGAAACCGTGGACGAAGCCTGGGCCGTGGCACAGAAGGTGGGTCTGCCCGTGGTGGTCAAACCCCAGGACGGCAACCAGGGCAAGGGCGTCACCGTCAACATCACCGACCGCGCCCAGCTTGAAGAGGCCTACAAGAACGCGGCCGACTACGGCACCGTGATGGTCGAGCGCTTCCTGCCCGGCCAGGACTTCCGCCTGCTGGTGGTGGGCGACCAGCTTGTGGCCGCCGCGCGGCGCGAGCCGCCCCAGGTGCTGGGCGACGGCGAACACACCGTGCGCGAGCTGGTGGACAGCGTCAACCAGGACCCGCGCCGGGGCGAAGGCCACGCCACCTCGCTCACCAAGATCCGCCTGGACGACATCGCCATTGCGCGCCTGGCGATGCAAGGCCTGGCACCCGACTCCGTGCCCGACAAGGGCCAGCGCGTGGTGCTGCGGAACAACGCCAACCTCTCCACCGGCGGCACCGCCACCGACGTGACCGACGACGTGCACCCCGAAGTGGCTGCGCGCGCCGTGGCTGCGGCCCAGATGGTGGGCCTGCACATCTGCGGCGTGGACATGGTGGCCGAAACCGTACTGCGCCCGCTCGAAGAACAGGGTGGCGGCTTTGTCGAGGTGAACGCCGCCCCCGGCCTGCGCATGCACCTGGCACCCAGCTACGGCAAGCCGCGCGCCATCGGCCAGGCCATTGTGGACCGGCTCTACGCCCATGGGCAGGACGGCCGCATTCCCGTGGTCGCCGTCACCGGCACCAACGGCAAGACGACCACGGCACGCCTGATCGCCCACCTGTTCTCGGCCCAGGGCCTGCGTGTGGGCATGACCAACACCGACGGCGTGTACGTGAACGGCCGCCAGATCGACAGCGGCGACTGCAGCGGCCCCAAAAGCGCGCGCAACGTGCTGCTGCACCCCGAGGTGGACGCAGCGGTGTTCGAAACCGCACGCGGCGGCATCCTGCGCGAAGGCCTGGGCTTTGACCGCTGCCAGGTAGCCGTGGTCACCAACATTGGCGAAGGCGACCACCTGGGCCTGAACTACATCACCACGGTGGACGACCTGGCCGTGCTCAAGCGCGTGATCGTGCAAAACGTGGCCCCCACGGGCTACGCCGTGCTCAACGCCATGGATCCCATCGTCGCGGCCATGGCCAGCGTGTGCCCCGGCAAGGTCATCTACTTTGCCAGCGACCGGCTGCACCCGGTCATGGTCACGCACCGGGCCCAGGGGCACCGCACGGTGTATGTCGATGGCGACTCCATCGTGGCCGCAGAAGGCTCCTGGCGCGAAACCATCCACCTGCGCGACGTGCCCATTACACGCGGCGGCAAAATCCTGTTCCAGGTCGAGAACGTCATGGCCGCCGTGGCTGCCGCCTGGGGCGCAGGCCTGCCCTGGCAGACCATCCGCCGCGGACTGTCGGGCTTTGTCAACGACAGCGACAACGCCCCAGGCCGCTTCAACCTGATGGACTACCACGGCGCCACCGTGATTGCCGACTACGGCCATAACCCCGACGCCATGCGCGCCCTGGTACAGGCCGTGAATGCCCTGCCCGGCAAGCGCCGCAGCGTGGTCATCAGCGGTGCGGGCGACCGGCGCGACGAGGACATCCGCGTGCAGACCGTGATCCTGGGCGCGGCCTTCGACGACGTGATCCTGTACCAGGACGCCGCCCAGCGCGGCCGCGCCGATGGCGAAGTCATCGGCCTGCTGCGCGAGGGCCTGGCGGGTGCCACACGCACCCAGCATGTGGAGGAAATCCGGGGCGAATTCCTGGCCATCGACACGGCCCTTGCACGCCTGCAACCGGGGGACCTGTGCCTGGTGCTGGTCGACCAGGTGGAAGAAGCCCTGGCCCACCTTGCGCAGCGCTGCGGCGAGCCCCGGCTGGGCGCATGATGCGCAGCGCCCTGGCCCTGCCCGCCCTGCTGCTGGCCCTGGCAGCACAGGCGGCGACGAGCGAAAAGATCGGCACCGTGGACACCGCCTTCCAGTGGATCGGGCGGGACCACGACATCCTGGTCGAAGCCTACGACGACCCCGCCGTGCAGGGCGTGACCTGCTACGTTTCGCGTGCTCGCAAAGGCGGCCTCAAGGGCACGCTGGGCCTGGCGGAAGACCGCGCCGAAGCCTCCATCGCCTGCCGCCAGGTGGGGCCCATCAGCTTTCCGGAGCCGCTCAAAAGACAGGAAGAAGTGTTCAGCGAACGCATGTCCATCCTGTTCAAGCGCCTGCGCATCGTGCGCATGGTGGACACCAAGCGCAATGTGCTGGTGTACCTGACCTACTCCGAAAAGCTCATCGACGGCTCACCGCAAAACAGCGTCACCGCCGTGCCGGTCGAGCGCTCCACGCCGATTCTGGTCAAACCCTGAATTTGATATGAAAATTGGCTCTAGCGCCCTGAATACGGGCGCTAATAGCTATTATTTTTATAGCAAATATCGGCCTGGAACGTAGACAGCCCGTGGTTTTTCAAGGCCAGGGATTGTTCCCATAAACGGAACGGTCAGTTTGATACTGGATGGTTTTTCTTTGAACAGCACAGGCGTACAGTTCATCCCATCGATGAGCCACCACCCCGGCGACTCACCGAAGGCGGATACACCCCAGGCCTACCGGCCCAGGACGCATCCGGTGACTCACCCATCGTTGTTTTAAAGGAAGAGGGACTTGCAGAATTCCTCAACCCAGCCGAATTTGCCTCTGCGTGAGGCGCAAAAAAAGTTGCGGGCACCGCCCAAAAGGCTGGAAGATCAGGGTATCGAAGTCTGAACTTGGTGCCCGCCCATGAATACTACCCT
>JAKLLE010000008.1 GCA_023150295.1 Giesbergeria sp.
TTGCCGACTTTGCGCAGTCGGATGACCTGTACTCGGCGTTCATGCCGCGCCTCTCGGCTCAGCGATCTCATGTCAGTTGCTTGCATGAATCCAATTTGGGGGTGGTGCAGATAAATTCAAGTACGCAAGGGCCGGATCAACAATTCCGCAAGGAGATGCGCAGCCTGGAAGCGCTGCGCGTGAGGAAGGGGGTTTGGTCCGGGTGTAGGCTGCTTTCAGCCAAACGCGCTGCCGGTATACGAATGCTCCTGGCGCAAGTGCGCTCGCATGGACAGGCCCATGGCCGTCAAGGCTGCTTGCAGCGGCGCTCCTGCACCATGCGCACCGCGCGCTCGCGTATCTCGGGGGAAAACTTCGGTGACTTACTCATCTTGGCTCCATTCTCAATCAAAGGAGCCTACGCGAAACCCGGGGCGGTTCACACAGGCCAACAGCAAAGGCCCCGAAGGGCCTTTGTTGAATGTGGCTGCGTTGGCCCTCAGGCCACAGTTTGCAGCAGTGATACCGGCCCGCCTTACTTCTTGTCGCCGCCCGGCACCTTGCCTTCCACGCCCTTGACGTAGAAGTTCACGCCACCCAGGAACTTGTCATCGGCCACGGCGTCCTTTTCCAGCACGGGCTTGCCGTCCTGGCCTGCGATGGGGCCTTTCCAGATCACGAAGCTGCCGTCTGCCAGGCCTTTCTTGACCTCTTCGACCTTGGCCTTGATGTCAGCGGGCACGTCTTCGGCGATGGAGACAATGTCGATCGCGCCTTCCTTCACGCCCCACCAGGCCTGCCCGGTTTCCCACTTGCCTTCCAGCGCGTCGCGCGTGGCCTTGATGTAGTACGGGCCCCAGTTGATGACGGCCGACGCCAGGTGGGCCTTGGGGCCGTAGGCGGTCATGTCGCTGTCCCAGCCGAAGGCACGCTTGCCTTTCTCTTGTGCGGTCTTGAGCACGGCGGGCGAGTCGGTGTTCTGGAACAGCACGTCAGCACCACCGTTGATCAGGCTGGTGGCGGCTTCGGTTTCCTTGGGGGGGCTGAACCATTCGTTCACCCACACCACCTTGGTCTTGATCTTGGGATTGACCGACTGCGCGCCCAGCGTGAAGCTGTTGATGTTTCGCAGCACTTCGGGGATGGGCACGGAGCCCACCACGCCCAGCGTGTTGCTCTTGGTCATGGCGCCCGCGATGATGCCGGCCATGTACGCGCCTTCATAGGTGCGGCTGTCGTAGGTGCGCACGTTGGCGGCGGTCTTGTAGCCGGTGGCGTGCTCGAACTTCACATCGGCGAAGTCCGGGGCGATCTTCTGGATCGACTCCATGTAGCCGAAGGTGGTGCCGAAAATCAGCTTGTTGCCCTGGCTGGCCATGTCGCGCAGCACGCGCTCGGCGTCGGCCGATTCGGGCACGCTTTCCACAAAGCTGGTCACCACCTTGTCGCCAAATTCCTTCTCGATGGCCTTGCGCCCGTTGTCGTGGGCAAAGGACCAGCCGCCGTCGCCCACCGGGCCGACATAGGCAAACGCGATCTTGAGCGGCTCTACCTTGGGCGCGGGCGCCTCGGTGACGGGGGCGGGAGCCGGTGCCGGAGCAGGTGCTGGCTCTTCCTTTTTGCCGCAGCCCACCAGGGCAGCGGCCGCCACAGCGGAAAGCGCTGCCACCTTGATCAGAGCGCGTTTGTGCAGATCGGTCATGTCGGGTTCCTTCTGAGGAAGTGGGAGTGGACGAAAAAAACGGTCATTATGAGCCGGGATGGAAGGGTTTGCCCAGCGAGGCGGGCATGTTCACACGGATCCACTGCGGGTTGCGCGAGATGAGCGCCAGCACCACGATGGTGGCCACATAGGGCAGCATGCTGAGCCACTGGCTGGCCACCTGCACGCCCGTGGCCTGCAGGTGGAATTGCAGCATGGTCACGCCGCCGAACAGGTAGGCGCCCAGCAGCACGCGCGCGGGGCGCCAGGTGGCAAAGGTGGTGAGCGCCAGCGCAATCCAGCCACGCCCGGCCACCATGCCCTCCACCCACAGCGGCGTGTACACGGTGGAGATGTAAGCCCCTGCCAGCCCGCACAGCGCGCCGCCCGCCACCACGGCAGCCAGGCGGATGCGCCGCACCGGGTAGCCCAGCGCATGTGCCGACTGCGGGGATTCGCCCACCGAGCGCAGCACCAGCCCGGCGCGCGTGCGGTACAAAAACCAGACCAGCGCGGCCACAAACAGCATCGTCAGGTACACCAGCGGGTGCTGGCGGAACAGCGCCTGGCCCAGCACGGGCAGGTCGGCCAACAGCGGCAGAGTCGCCTTGGGCAGATCGGGCAGCTTGGCCTGCACGTAGCTGATGCCCGCAAACGCCGAAAAACCCACGCCGAACAGCGACAGGGCCAACCCGGTGGCGTACTGGTTGGTGTTGAACCAGATGACCAGCCAGCCGAACACCGCCGCCAGCACCGCCCCCGCGGCCATGCCCGCCGCAAAGCCTAGCCAAGGGCTGCCCGTGTGCACCACGGTGGCAAAACCGGCAATGGCGGCGCACAGCATCATGCCCTCGGCGCCCAGGTTGACGATGCCGGCCTTCTCGTTGATGAGCAGGCCCAGGGCCGCAATGGCCAGCACCGTGCCCGCGTTGAGCGTGGCGCCGATCAGGAGTGCGTACGATTCCATGGTCAGGCCTCCTGCCGTGCGGGTTGCGCACGCACCCAGCGCACGCGGTAGGCAATAAAGGTGTCGCAGGCCAGCAGCGAGAACAGCAACAACCCCTGGAACACGCCGGTGAGCGATTTGGGCAGCCCCAGGCGCGACTGTGCCAACTCGCCACCGATGTAGAACATGCTCATCAGAATGGCCGAGAACACCATGCCCACCGGGTGCAGGCGCCCGACAAAGGCCACGATGATGGCCGCAAACCCGTAGCCCGCCGGCACATAGGGCGTGAGCTGGCCGATGGGCCCGGCCACTTCCAGCCCGCCGGCCAGACCCGCCGCACCGCCCGAGATGAGCAGCGCCGTCCACAGCGCACGGCGCGACGAAAAGCCCGCGTAACGCGCCGCCGCCGGGGCCAGCCCGCCCACCTGCTGGGCAAAGCCTGCGCGCGAGCGGAACAGGAACACCCACAACACCGCCGCACCGGCCAGCGCCATCAGCAGGCCGATGTGCACGCGCGAGCCCGCCATGAGGCGCGGGATCTGCGTGACTTTCTCGAAGGTGCGCGTTTGCGGAAAGTTGTAGCCCATGGGGTCTTTCCAGGGGCCGAACACCAGGAAGCTCAGGAACAGCGTGGCCACATAGACCAGCATCAGGCTCACCAGAATTTCATTGGCGTTGAAGCGGTCGCGCAGCAGCGCCGTGACGCCCGCCCAGGCCATACCGCCCAGCACACCCGCCAGCAGCAGCGCAGGCACGATCCAGGCACCCGTGTCCTTGCTCGCCATCAGCGCCACGCCGCCCGCGGCAATGGCACCCATCACGAACTGCCCTTCGGCGCCGATGTTCCAGACGTTGGAGCGAAAGCACACCGCCAGCCCCAGCGCGATGAGCAGCAGCGGCGTGGCCTTGACCATCAGCTCGCCCAGCGCGTACTGCGAGCGCAACGGCTCCCAGAAAAACACCTGCAGGCCACGCACCGGGTCTTTGCCCAGCACGGCAAACAAGGCCAGGCCGATGAGCACGGTAATGCACAGCGCCAGCAGCGGCGAGCCATAGGTCCACCAGCGCGAGGCCTGGGGACGGGGTTCTAACTTGATCATGCGGGATTCTCGTCCAGGGTTTGCGCTGCCAGCGCTTGGCTTTGGGCCAGGTGCGCCTGCACCTGCGCGTGCCACAGGCCGCTCATCCATTCACCAATGCGTTCCATGGTGGCATCGGCGCGGTCCACCGAAGGGGAAATCTGGCCCTTGGCCATCACATGGAGGCGGTCGCTGATGTCGAACAGCTCCTCCAGCTCTTCGCTGAGCACCAGCACGGCGCAGCCCGCATCGCGCAGGCGCAGGATTTCGGCCCGGATCTGTTGGGCTGCGCCCACGTCCACGCCCCAGGTCGGTTGCGACACGATGAGCAGCCGGGGCTGCGCCGACACCTCGCGCCCCACGATGAACTTCTGCAGGTTGCCGCCCGAGAGCGACTGCGCCGCCGCGTGCGGCCCCCCGGCCTTGACGCCAAAGCGCGTGATGATGTCCTGCGCCTGGGCCTGCAGCGCGCCCATGCGGATCCAGCCGCCGCCACCCAGCGCCTCGTTGCGCGTGAGCAGGAGGTTGTGCGCCAGGCCCATGCTGGGCACGGCGCCCCGGCCCAGGCGTTCTTCGGGCACGAAATACAGGCCCAGCGCACGCCGCTGGCGCGGCCCCTGGTGCCCCACGCTCTGCCCTGCCACCTGCACCATGGCCGGCGCAGCGCGCGTGTCTTCGCCCGACAACGCGTAGAGCAGCTCTTTTTGCCCATTGCCCGACACGCCCGCAATGCCCACGACCTCACCCGCGCGCACCTCGAACTGCACATCGACCAGATCGACACCGAACTGGTCTGCGCGCGCCAGGTTCAGCCCCTGCACGCGCAACACGGCGTCACCGGTGCGCACGGCACGGTGCTCCAACGCGGGCGGCTCGGCACCGATCATCAGGCGCGAGAGCGAGGCGTTGGACTCCACGCGCGGGTCACACACGCCCGTCACCCGGCCCGCGCGCATCACCGTGCAGGCGCTGCACAGCGCGCGAATCTCGTGCAGCTTGTGGCTGATGTAGAGGATGCTGCAACCCTCGCTGGCCAGCTTGCGCAGCACCACGAAGAGTTTGTCCACCGCCTGCGGCGTGAGCACCGAGGTGGGCTCGTCCAGGATCAGCAGGCGTGGGTTGGCCAGCAGCGCGCGGATGATTTCCACGCGCTGCATCTCGCCCACGCTCAGGGTGTGCACGGGGCGCAGTGGGTCCACCTCCAGACCGTACTCGGCCGCCTTGGCAGCAATGCTGCGCGTGACTTCGGTGAGCGACAGGTTTTTGTCCAGCCCCAGCCAGACGTTTTCGGCCACGGTGAGGGTGTCGAACAGGCTGAAATGCTGGAACACCATGGCAATGCCCAGTTGCCGCGCCTCCTGCGGGTTGCGGATGCTGACCGGCCGGCCATCGAACTGCACGCTGCCCTCGTCGGGCTTGACCGTGCCGTAGATGATTTTCATCAGCGTGGACTTGCCCGCGCCGTTCTCGCCCAGCACGGCGTGGATCTCGCCGGGCTGCACCGTGAGCGACACACCGCAGTTGGCCACCACGGCCGGGTAGCGCTTGGTGATGCCCGAGAGCTGCAGGCGCGTGGGCGCCTGGGCTGGGGCATCGGGGGTGGCGTTGGGGTTCATGGGGGCGATTGTCTCTCAGTTTGTGGTGATTGCATGCGCAGGGCCATGGCTCAAAAAGGCTGCAGGGCAGGATGGACATGCGCAATGCGCTACTGTTTTTATAGCATTACAACACCATGTTACAAGCCTGGGGCCGCCAGCGCCCTGGCGGCACACCGCCTGGCGGGGCGCGCAATCCCGGAGGGCGGATCGGCGCCAATCGCTGTAACCTAGGGGCCATGCTGCCTACCCTGCAATTCATTCGCCGTGGCCAGACCGTCGCACTGGCCGATGTTCCCCCAGACCGCACGCTGCTGCAACTGCTGCGCGAAGACCTGGGCCACAACGGAACCAAGGAGGGCTGCGGCGAGGGCGACTGCGGCGCCTGCACCGTGGTGGTGGGCGAGGCCGAGGGTGGTCGCATCCGCTACCGCGCCATCAACGCCTGCATCGCCCTGGCGCACTCCATCGACGGCAAGGCGCTGTGGACCGCCGAAGACTTGGCGCACGACCCACTGGTCCGGCCCCAGGACGCCGCCGCGCCCACCGGGACCTTGCACCCGGTGCAACAGGCGCTGGTCGATCACCACGGCTCGCAGTGCGGCTTCTGCACGCCGGGCTTCGTGATGAGCCTGTTCGCGCTGTACCAGACCGGGGTCTGCCAGGGACGTGGCGTGACACGCGCGCAGGCCGCGCAGGACCTCTCGGGCAACCTGTGCCGCTGCACCGGCTACCGCCCCATCCTCGACGCCGCGCAGCAGATGGATGCCTTGCCGCGCTGGCAGGTGGACGAAGCCGTTTTGCTACAAAAACTGGAGCTGCTAGCGCTTGACCAGCAAGCGCTGGAGCCCAATTTTGCTTATATTTCTCCGACCACCCTGGCCGAACTGCTGACGGTGCGCGCCGCGCAGCCGCAGGCTCAGCTTGTGGCCGGCTGCACCGACGTGGGCCTGTGGGTGACCAAGCAGCACCGCCAGTTCGCCCAGGTGCTCGACGTAACCCGCGTGACCGAGCTGTGCCGCATCGACGAGGCGCCCGACCACACCGCCATCGGCGCCGCCGTGCGCCTGGAGGACGCCTTCGCCGCCCTGGTGCGCCGCCGCCCGCAGTTGCAGACCTTCGCCACGCGCTTCGCCGGCCTGCCCGTGCGCAACGCGGGCACGCTGGGCGGCAACGTGGCCAACGGCTCGCCCATTGGCGACTCCATGCCGCTGCTGATCGCGCTGCGCGCCCGCGTGGTGCTGGCCAGCCCGGGCGGCGAGCGCGAGCTGGCGCTCGAAGACCTCTACACCGGCTACCGCCAGAACGTGATGGCACCCGACGAGGTGCTGGCGCGCATCCTCGTGCCGCACCCGGCGCCGGGCGAATTCCTGCGCGCCTACAAGGTCTCCAAGCGCCAGGACGACGACATTTCCGCCGTCTGCCTGGTGCTGAACCTGCACCTGGACGGCGGCCAGGTCGCGGCCGCCTCCATCGGCGCGGGCGGCGTGGCCGCCGTGCCCGCGCGCGCGCGCCAGGCCGAGGCCGCTCTGCACGGCCAGCCCTGGAGCGAGGCCGCAGCACACCTGGCCGCCCAGGCGCTGCAGGCCGAATTCACACCGCTGTCCGACCTGCGCGCCAGCAGCCAATACCGGCACGCCGTGCTGGGCAACCTGGCACGGCGCTTCTGGCTGGAAAGCCAGGGGCTTGCGGGTGTGTCGCTCGACACCTTGCAACTGGAGGCCCTGGCATGACAACCGCAGCACGCGCCCTGGGGCAATCCCACCCGCACGAGAGCGCCCGCGCGCAGGTGGCGGGCAGCGCGCACTACATCGACGACCTGCCCGAGGTGAAGGGCACGCTGCACGCCGCGCCCATCCTCTCGCCCGTGGCGCACGGGCGCCTGAACGGCGTGGACTGCGCCGCCGCGCTGGCCATGCCCGGCGTGCGCGCCGTGGTGCTGGCCCGAGACATTCCGGGCGACCCGATCCTGGCTGCGTTTGCCCACGACGAACCCATCTTCGCCCAGGACGCCGTGCACTACGCTGGCCAGGTGATCGGCCTGGTGGTGGCCGACACCGCCCTGCAGGCGCGCCGCGCCGCGCGCGCCGTGCGGCCCGACATCACCCCCCTGCCCGCCATCCTCACCATTGAACAGGCGTTGGCCGCGCAGAGCCGCGTGCTGCCACCCGTGACGGTGCGCCGAGGCGCACCCGAGGCGGCGCTGCAAGCCGCCCCGCACCGGTTGCGGGGCACGCTGGAAGTGGGCGGGCAAGAGCATTTCTACCTGGAGGGCCAGATCGCCTACGCCCTGCCGCTGGAACAGGGCCAGTGGCACATCCACGCCAGCACCCAGCACCCCGGCGAGGTGCAGCACTGGGTGGCGCATGCGCTGGGCATTGCCAGCCACGCGGTGCGCGTGGAGTGCCGGCGCATGGGCGGCGGCTTTGGCGGCAAGGAAACGCAGGCCGGCCACCTGGCCGTGTGGGCGGCGCTGGCCGCGCGCAAGACCGGCTGCCCGGTCAAGCTGCGCCTGGACCGCAGCGACGACTTCGTGGTCACCGGCAAGCGCCACCCCTTCGCCTACCACTGGGATGTGGGCTATGACGACAGCGGCCGCATCCTGGGCCTCAAACTGCACATGGCAGCCAACTGCGGCTTCTCGGCAGACCTGTCGGGCCCGGTGTGCGACCGGGCCGTGTTCCACGCGGACAACGCCTACTACCTGGAGCACGTCGAGATCGAATCGCACCGCTGCCGCACCCACCTGCAGAGCCACACGGCGTTCCGCGGCTTCGGCGGGCCGCAGGGGGTGATCGCCATCGAGACCATCGTCGGCGACATCGCGCGCGCCCTGGGGCGCGACGCGCTGGACGTGCGCCTGGCCAACCTCTATGGCACCACGGAGCGCAACGTCACCCACTACCAGATGCCGGTGGAGGACAACATCCTGCACGACTTGCTTCCAAAACTGGAGCTGTCCGCGCAGTACCGGCGGCGCCAGGAGGCCATTTCGGCATGGAATGCCGCCAGCCCCGTGCTCAAGCGCGGCCTGGCCCTCACGCCGGTGAAGTTCGGCATCAGCTTCACGGCCACGCTGTTCAACCAGGCGGGCGCGCTGGTGCATGTGTACACCGACGGCAGCGTGCAGGTGAACCACGGCGGCACCGAGATGGGCCAGGGCCTGCACACCAAGGTGGCGCAGATCGTGGCCGACGAGCTGGGCGTGCCGCTGGCCCAGGTGCGCGTGACCGCCAGCGACACCAGCAAGGTGCCCAACGCCAGCGCCACGGCGGCCAGCAGCGGCACCGACCTGAACGGCCGCGCCGCGCAGTACGCCGCGCGCAACGTGCGCGACAACCTCGCTTCCTTCGTGGGTGGGCTGGACGGCTGCGGCGCGGGCGCGATCCGCTTCGAGGGCGGCATGGTGACCTCGCCCAAGGCGGTGCGCCGCTTCGAGGACGTGGTCGCCGAGGCCTACGCCAACCGCATCCAGCTCTGGAGCGACGGCTTCTACCGCACGCCCAAGATCCACTACGACAAGACCACGCTGACCGGCCGGCCGTTCTACTACTTCGCCTATGGCGCGGCCTGCACCGAGGTGGTGCTCGACACACTGACCGGCGAGAACCGCGTGCTGGCCGTGGACATCCTGCACGACGTGGGCCACAGCATCAACCCGGCGATCGACATCGGCCAGATCGAGGGCGGCTTCGTGCAGGGCATGGGCTGGCTCACCACCGAGCAACTGGTGTGGAACGACCAGGGTCACCTTGCCACGCACGCGCCCAGCACCTACAAGATCCCGGCCACGGGCGACATCCCCGCGCACTTCCAGGTGGAACTGTGGCCCGAGGCCAACCGCGAGGACAACGTGGGCGGCAGCAAGGCCGTGGGCGAGCCGCCGTTCATGCTGGCCATCAGCGTCTATGAGGCGCTGCGCAATGCCGTGGCGGCAGCCCGCGGCGGCGAAGGCCCCGTGCACCTGACAGCGCCCGCCACGCCGGAGCATGTGCTGCGCGCCTTGGCGTGAGCTTTTGAGGTCTTCACGTTTGCCGCGCAGACTGCGGCGAGCGCGGCCCCGCCAGGGCTCCCGCGCAAGGGCCGCCAGTATTCCCACATGCGGGCGCTGGGAGCGTCCCCCTGCCCGCGTTGCGCAGCAATGCGAGAGCGGGGGGGGGAAGCCGCGCAGCGGCTCAGGGGGGGTGCCCCTACCCCACCACAGCACTGTGCAGCACCGGCCTGCGCTTGATGCAGTTGCGCCCGGCACGCTTGGCGTCGTAGCAGGCCATGTCGGCGGCGTGGAGGATGGCAGGCACATCGTGCACCGCGCCATCGAGCACCACCAGGCCGATGCTCACCTCCAACTGGAAGCTGCGCCCCTGCACGGTGGGCTGCCAGTCCTGTACCGCGCGGCGCAGTTGCTCGGCCAGGCTGCGCGCGTGCGCCTCGGAGCAATCGGGCAGCAGCACGGCAAATTCGTCACCGCCCAGCCGGGCAATCCACCCGGCCTTGCGCACCTGGGCCGCGAGCAGCAGGCCAATTTGGCGCAGCACCTCGTCGCCCGCTTCATGGCCCAGCGCATCGTTGACCACGGTGAAATGGTCCAGGTCCAGAAACAGCAGCACGGCAGAAGGATGCGGCTCCCCCTCCAGAGGGATGGGCGCGCTGTGGGACACGCCTGCCATGGCCTGCAGGCGCAACTCCAGGCCCTGGCGGTTGTCCAGTCCGGTCAGGGCGTCGTGCGTACGCGCCCAGGCACCCAGGCGGCGCGCCTGGCGCAGGGTGGTGGTTTCTTCCATGAGCCACAGCGTGCCCGCTTGGGGATCGTCGTCACGCACCGGGCGCGCCTGGGCCTGCACCCAGACGGTGCTGCCATCCTTGCGGCGCAGGCACAGTTCGCCGTCGATGCGGCCCTGCACACCGCAGGGACTACCCAGGCCCAGGCCCAGCCCATCGCGCGCCATGGGCGTACACACCACCCCTGCGGGGCGGCCACGCAGATCCGAGGGCTGGTAACCCAGCATCTGCGCCAACCGCTGCCCCACAGATTCGAGCCGCCCATTGCGCGTGACGGCCACGCCCACCGTGGCGTACTCCAGCGTGGCCTGGAATTGGTCCTGCACGGCACGCCACTGCTGGGTTTGGCGTGACTGCCGCTCCAGCAGGCCCTCAAACGCCTGGGCCAACTGGCCCACTTCTCCTGCGGCACGGGGCCAGGGCAAGAGTGGCGCGCCTTCGCCAGCCAGGCGCTGCGCCTGCTGGCGCAAGCGGGCCAGCGGCCAGGTCAGCCACCACAGCACCAGCACCACTACCAGCGCCAGCCCGGCGACCGCCACCACCACCTGTCCCCACGCCTGACGTTGCGCGCCCTGCAGCGGCGCCGCCAGCGCCTGCGTATCGGTCACCCGGGCCACGGTCCATTGCGACAAGGGCATGCCGGCCAGGCTCACCATGGCCTGGTCAACGCGCCGCGTGGTTCCGGTGCCGGAGACGGCCATCTCGCTCGGCTCGCCCGAGCCCTGGACCAGGGCCTGCGCCAGGCCGGGCTCGTCACGCACCTGGCCCATGACCCGCACCGCGTTGGAGTGGGCCAGGATGGTGCCCCCCTGCGTGAACACCAGCAGCCGGGTGTCGGGCCTCTGGGGAAGGGCCAGCGAGGCAGGGAGCAAGCCCTGTGACTGCAAGCGCAGCATGCCCGCGGCCACACCCAGCAGTGCGCCATCGCTGCGGTGCAAGGGCATGGTCAGCACGATGCGAGCGTCATCCACCCCACCCTGCAGCAGCTCGGCCACATGGGGCTTGCCGTCGCTTAGCGTGCTGTCCAACACCTGGCGCACCAGGGGTTCAACCTGCCCGTGGCGCAGAAACTGCCCCTGGTGAAGATGCACGCGCAGCGCCCCATCAGCGCGCACCACCAGCACGGAGTCGAAGAACTGCACCGCAGGCAGGCCTTGCTGCAGCAGCCATTCCAGGGTGGAGGGCAGGTCCAGCATGTCGGGCGTGATGCCGGTGGCCACCGCGCGCAGCACCTTCTGGCTCTGTTCGAGCTTGCTCGACAGCAGGCGGGCAAAGACCTCCACCTCGTCGTTTTGCTGCGCCTCCAGGCGCTGGATCAGATCCTGGCCCGAAGCACGCGCCAGCAACCAGCCTGCCCCAGCCGCAGCCAGGAACAGCGCCAGCAGCGACACCAGCAGCACACGCAGCACCATGGGCCCCGGCCACGCACGACCCGACACCGCCCCTTCCAAAGAGGCGCTGTCCTGCGCCAGGGCATGCTGGCCAGCGGCATGAAGGGGTACGGTTGACACGGCGGGCATCGTTGCGGGGTGGTTCCAGCAACGAATATACGCAGCGCCCTGGCGCCAGGACTTGGGTGGAACCCTCACACCTGGGCAAGGAAAAACCCTGAGTGCAGCCCAGAATGATGGAATACGCCCCTGGGGCCGACACTGTGACCACTGCCACCAAGCACCTGAAGAGGTGCTTTCCCCTCAGCCTGCGGCCACCATCTCCAGAGCGCTGGGCTGGGGGAGCTTGAGGACATTGCCCGTACCCATGATCAGTCCGTGCTCACGCAGATTGCGAAGCACGCGTGAGAAAGTCTCGGGAGCGATGCCCAGTTGGGCGGCGATGAGGCGCTTGCGCTGGTTCAGGATGACGCTCATGGCGCCGCTGTCGTCATGCTGGGCGTGCTGCAGCAGCCATTGTGCGCAGCGTGCCTCGGCGTCCTGGGCCAGGCGGCTGATGGCCAGTTCGGTCTGCTGGCGGTAGCCGGTGGCCAGGTCGCGCAACAGCGTTTGCACTGACTTGGGCAAGGTCTCCAGGCCGCGCTGGAACGATTCGAGCGACTGGCGGCGCAGTTGGACGCGGGTTTCGGCCACGATATCCACCGCGCAGGGCAGGTTCAACATGGCGGCAGAGGCATCCAGCCAGAAGGGCCCTTCGACCACACCGAGCTGGTGGCGCATTTGCCCTTCTTCGCGGATGCCCATTTGCACCCGGCCACTGACCAGGTAAAGCACGGAGCCGAGCTTCTCCTGGCGCACGCGCAAGACCTCGCCTGGGGCGGCGGTTTCGCACGCTGCGGAAGTATCGGGAGAAAGGTTGGGCCACATAGAGGGGCGACTTTGCAGCGCTGATGCGCCCCCGGCATTGACACACATCAAACGACGGGCGCAGCCGTTTTTGCAAGCGTTCGGGCTTTGCGCTGGGTCAAGACGGGCGGCAAAGCCCTCTTCGGGTTGACCCGGATGCCGTGCATGTCACCCTACTGTCATGCCCCGGTACTACCGTAACTACCTGTTACCAACCCCAGCTGTCCAGCCCGGTGCTGGCGCCACCCGCGCCGCCCGCCAGGCCCGATCTGAAAGACGCCATGCCTGATCCCACCAACGACCCCCGCCAGAGGGTGCTGGCCGCCTTGTCGCCCGCCCTGCGCCAGGGCCAGGGGCCGCTGGCACAGATCATCCGTGAAGACCGGCTGCACTGCGTCTTCCAGCCACTGGGCGACCTGCAGTCGGGCCAGGTATTTGCCCACGAGGCCTTGATCCGCGGCCCGGTGGGCACCTCGCTGCACCGCCCGGACGCGCTGCTGGAAATGGCGCGCTGCGAGCGCATCCTCACCGACTTCGAGCTGGTCTGCGTGTTCACCGCCTTGCAACAATGGACACAGGCGCGCAGCCCCGGCCGCCTGTTTGTCAACATCAGTGCCGACGCGCTGGTGCACGGCGTCAACCTGTGCGGCTCCAACCTGTTGTTGCAGACCATGCGCTCGCTGGGCCTGCTGCCGCGCATGGTGGTATTCGAGATCACCGAACACGAGCGTGTGACCGACATGACCGCTTTGCGCGAGGCCGTGCAGCTACTGCACCGCGCAGGCATGCGTTTGGCGCTGGACGACTTTGGCGACGGCCGCTCCAGCCTGCGCCTGTGGTCCGAGGTCAAGCCCGAGTACGTGAAGATCGATAAATACTTCATCGCCGACCTCGCCGAGCACCCCGAAAGCCTGCAGATGCTGCGCGCCATCAAGGGAATTGCAGAGATCTTTGGAACCCAGCTGGTGGCCGAAGGCATCGAGACGGCCGAAGACCTGCGTGCGCTGCGTGATCTGGACATCGCCTATGGCCAGGGCTGGCTGCTCGGGCGCCCGGCCCTGCAACCACGCACGGCACTGGAAGCAGGCGCCCTGGAAGTGCTGCACGACCGCCGCGTGGCGGTGCTGCCTCAACTGGAGCAATCCATCCGGCCCGGCATTCTGCGTGGCCTCCAGGTGGTGCAGGCCCCTACCGTGACCCCGGCCACCACCAACGATGAAGTGGCGCAACTGTTCATGCAGCAAAACGGCCTGCATGCACTGTGCCTGGTCGAAGAATCGCGGCCGGTGGCGCTGATCAACCGCCACGACTTCCTCAACCACTACGCAGCGCTGTACTTCCGCGAAGTGCACGGCCGCAAGCCCTGCACCACACTGGCCAACCATGCACCCCGCATTGTGGAGCTGGACTGTGACGTGAACCAGCTCATCGGCATCCTCACCTCACAGGACCAGCGCTACCTGAGCGACGGCTTCATCGTGACCGACAACGGGTGCTACGTGGGCTTGGGTACCGGTGACCAACTGGTGCGCGCCGTGACGGAGTCGCGCATCGAGGCGGCACGCCACGCCAATCCGCTGACCTTCCTGCCGGGCAATATTCCGATCAGCATGCACATCGAGCGCCTACTGGCCAGCGGCAACCCGTTTGTGGCCTGCTATGCGGACCTCAACGACTTCAAGCCCTTCAACGACCACTACGGCTACTGGCGCGGCGACGAGATGATCCGCCTGGCCGCCCGCCTGGTGGTGGCGCACTGCGATGCACGGCGCGACTTTGTCGGCCATGTGGGCGGCGACGATTTTGTGGTGCTGTTCCAGAGCGACGATTGGCTGCTGCGCTGCCAGGCCATTGTGGACGCCTTCGCGCACGAAGCCCGGCTGCTGTACGACGAAGCGGGCCGCCAGGCCGGGGGCATCCACGCCGAAGACCGCCACGGGGTGCAGCGCTTCTTCCCCTGCACCAGCCTGTCGCTGGGCGTGGCACAGATTCTGCCGGGGAGCTTTCGCCACCCCGAGGAAGTGGCCAACCTGGCCGCCCGTGCCAAGCACGAAGCCAAGCAGTCGCGCAGCGGCATTGCCGTGCTGCCCTGCCCGGCCACGGTCCCCAACAGCGGGCTGGAAGCGCCCCAGCAGCCGCAAACCGCCGACGCGCTGGTGGCCTGATCCGCCTGTCAGTCGGTCTCTGGCGCCTTGTCGGCCCAACCACCCCCCAGGGCCTTGTACAGCGCGACCTGGTTCTGGCGCAGCGCGAGCCGGGTTTGCGCCAGCGCCTGCTGGGCACTGAACACCGAGCGCTGCGCGTCCAGCACCTCCAGCGAGCTGGCCACGCCGTTGCGGTAACGCAGGTCGGCCAGGCGCAGGCGTTCGGCCTCGGCGTTGGTCTGGGCACGCTGGGCGTCCACCTGGTCGGCCAGCGTGGCGCGACCGGCCAGCGCGTCGGCCACCTCGCGGAAGGCCGTCTGGATGGCTTTTTCGTACTGCGCCAGGGCAATGCCTTGCGCCGCCCGGGCCGATTCGAGCGACGCCTGGTTGCGCCCGGCGTCAAAGATCGGCAGCAGCGCCTGGGGCGCGAGCGACCAGCCCCAGGAGCCGTCCTTGAACAGGCCCGACAACGCATTGCTCGCCGTACCCGCGCTGGCGGTCAGGCTGATGCGCGGGAAAAAGGCCGCGCGCGCCGCGCCAATGTTGGCGTTGGCCGCGATGAGGGTCTGCTCGGCCTGGCGCACATCGGCCCGCTGGGCCAGCAAGTCCGACGGCAGCCCCGCCGGCACTTCGGCCAACGCGGTACTGACGGGCGCGGTGGCTTCTAGCAGGCGGGCCTCGGGCGCCTTGCCCAACAGCAGCGTCAGGGCATTGGCGTCCAGCGCGCGCTGTCGCAATTGCTGGGCCAAGGCAACGCGCGCCGTGGCCACAAGCGCCTCTGCCTGGCGCAGATCCAATGCGGAAGCCACACCCTGCCGATAGCGCATTTGCACCAGACGCAGGGACTCTTCGCGCGTGGCCAGCGTGCTGCGCGTCAGTGCCAGCAATTCCTCGTCCGCCTGCAAGGCCAGCCAGGTGCTTGTCACCGAAGCCACCAGGCTGGTCTGCACCGCGCGGCGCGCTTCCTCGCTGGCCAGGTACTGGGCCAGCGCGGCTTCCTTGAGGCTGGCAATGCGGCCAAAAAAGTCGATCTCCCACGATGCAAAGGTCAGCCCTGCGGTGTAGGCGCTGCTGATGCTGTCCTGGGATGTGGTCTGCCTGCTGCCCGTGGTGGCCAGGTTGACGGTGGGCGTGAGGTCGGCCGCACGGATCTGGTGCTGGGCACGGGCCTGCTCGATGGCCAGCACGGCCACGCGCAGGTCGCGGTTGTGCTCCAGCGCCTGGGTGATGAGCGCACGCAGGCGCTCATCGCGCGCGAAGTCCTGCCAGGGCAGGGCTGCCACTGACGCGGCGCTGCCCGCTGCCGTTGCCAGGCCGGGCCATTGCTCGGCCACTGGCGCGGCTGGCCGCTCGTACACCGGCATCATCGAGCAGGCACTGAGCCACAAAGCCGCCAGTGCCGCCGCCACCGGTGCGGGACGAAAGGCCAGCGGCCTGATCATGGATTTACGCATGGGAATCCTCCACACCCGTCTGGTGCGCATGCTGCGCATCGAATTGGCGCTGGCGTGCACTGCCCTTGAACAGGCCACGCACCAGCACAAAGAACAAGGGCACAAACACCACGGCCAGTACCGTGCCGGTGAGCATGCCGCCGATCACGCCGGTACCGATGGCGCGCTGCGATGCCGAGCCCGCACCAGTGGCCAGGGCCAGCGGCAGCACCCCCAGCGTGAAGGCCAGCGAAGTCATCACAATGGGGCGCAGGCGCAGGTGGGCGGCGGCCAAGGCCGCCTCGATCACGCTGCGGCCCTGGGCCTGCAGGTCCTTGGCGAACTCAACGATCAGGATGGCGTTCTTGGCCGACAGGCCGATGATGGTGATCAGGCCCACCTGGAAGTACACGTCATTGGAGTACCCGCGCAGCAGCGTGCCCAGCAGCACACCCACCACACCCAGGGGCACCACCAGGATGACGGCGAAGGGGATGGACCAGCTCTCGTACAGCGCCGCCAGGCACAGGAACACCGCCAGGATGGCAAACGCATAGACCACCAGCGCCTGCGAACCCGCCAGCTTTTCCTCGCGCGACTGGCCCGTCCATTCAAAGCCGAAGCCCTGGGGCAGCTGGCCCGCCAGGCGCTCCATTTCGGCCATGGCGTCGCCCGTGCTGTAGCCCGGTGCGGCGCTGCCGGTGATGCGCATGGCGGGATAGCCGTTGTAGCGCACGGCCTGCATGGCGCCCGTCACCCAACGCGTGCTGGCAAAGGCCGACAGCGGCACTGCCTGGCCCTTGTTGTTGAGCACCGTCAGGCGCAAGGCATCCTCGGGCTGCATGCGGGTGGGTGCATCGGCCTGCACCACCACGCGCTGCAAACGCCCCGCGCTGGGGAAGTCATTGACGTAGGTGGAACCCAGGCCCGTGGCAATGGATGCGTTGATGGCGTCAAACCCCACACCCTGCGCCTGCGCCTTGTCACGGTCGATGTCGATCTGCAGCTGCGGCGCATCCTCCAGGCCGTCGGGACGCACCTGGGTGAGCACCTTGCTTTGCGAGGCCATGCCCAGCAACTGGTTGCGTGCAGCCACCAGCGCATCGCGCCCCTGGCCTGCGCGGTCCTGCAGGCGGAAGGTGAAGCCCGACGACGAACCCAATTCGGGAATGGGCGGCGGGCTCAGCGGGAAGATGAAGGCGTCGCGCACCTGGGACAGCGCACCGAACGCGCGCCCCGCCAGGCCCTGCGCCGAGCTGGCCTCGCCGGGACGCTCGGACCAGTCCTTGAGGGTCACAAAGGCCAAGGCAGCGTTCTGCCCCAGGCCCGAGAACGAGAAGCCCAGCACGCTGACCATGCTTTGTACCTCGGGCTGCTTCAGCACAAAGCCCTCCACCTGTTGCATGACCGCCAGCGTGCGCTCCTGCGTGGCACCGGGGGGCAACTGCACGTTGACGAGCATGGTGCCCTGGTCCTCGTTGGGCAGGAAGGACGTGGGCAGGCGCTGGTACACCACAGCGGCCGCCCCGACCACGGCCAGGTACACCAGCATGGTGCGCCCGGCTCGCGGCAGCCAACGCCCCAGCCAGCCCTCGTAGCCCTTGGCGGTGCGGGCAAAGCCTCGGTTGAACCAGCCAAAGAAACCGGTCTTTTCGTGGTGGTGCCCCGCTTGCACTGGCTTGAGCAAGGTGGCGCACAGCGCAGGCGTGAGCGACAGCGCCATGAAGGCCGAGAACGCAATCGACACGCCCATCACCGCCGCAAACTGCCGGTAGATGTTGCCCACCGCCCCGCCAAAGAAGGCCAGCGGCACGAACACCGAGACCAGCACCACCGTGATGCCGACAATCGCCCCGGAGATCTGACTCATGGCCTTGCGCGTCGCCTCCAGCGGAGGCAGGCCCTCTTCGCTCATGATGCGTTCGACGTTTTCGACCACCACGATGGCGTCGTCCACCACGATGCCGATGACCAGCACCATGCCGAACATGGTGAGCACGTTGATCGAAAAGCCCATGGCCAGCAGCGAGGCAAAGGTGCCCAGCAGCGCCACCGGCACCACGATGGTGGGAATCACCGTGTAGCGCCAGTTCTGCAGGAACAGGAACATCACCAGAAACACCAGCACCACGGCCTCCACCAGCGTCATGGCGACCTGTTGGATGGAGATCTTGATGAAGCGCGAGCTGTCGTAGGGCACGGCCCACTGCATGCCCTTGGGGAAATAGCGCTCCAGCTCGGTCATCTTGTTGCGCACCGCCTGTGCCGTGGCCAAGGCGTTGCCCGAGGGCGAGAGCTGCACACCCAGCGCCGTGGACGGCTTGCCGTTCAGGCGCGCCGAGGTGGCATAGGTCTGGCCACCCTGCTCGATGCGCGCCACATCCTTGAGGCGCACGGTGGCGCCATCGCTGCTGGCGCGCAGCACGATGTTGCCGAACTGCTCCACGCTGCTGAGCTGGCCGTTGACCACTACGGTGGCCGCAATGGACTGCCCGGCCACGTTGGGCAGCGCACCGATCTCGCCTGCCGAGACCTGGGCGTTTTGCGCGCGAATGGCGGCGTTGACTTCCGCCGCGCTGAGGTTGTAGCCCAGCAGCTTGGCCGGGTCGATCCAGATGCGCATTGCGCGCTCGGTGCCGAACAATTGCGCCTGGCCCACGCCGGACAGGCGCTGGATTTCGGGCAACACGTTGCGCGAGGCGTAGTCGCCCAGCGCCACCGGATCCCAGGCCGGGTCGTCGGACGACAGCACCGTGACCAGCAGGAAGTTGCTGCGCGACTTTTCCACGCGCACGCCCTGCTGCGTGACGGCCGATGGCAGGCGCGGCGTGGCGCGCGAAAGGCGGTTCTGCACATCCACCTGGGCCAGGTCGGCATTGCTGCCGGGCTCGAAGCTCAGGGTGAGCGTTCCGGTGCCGTTGGCCTGTGCCACGGACTCCATGTAGATGAGTCCGGGCGAGCCGTTCATCTCCTGCTCGATGACGGACAGCACGCTGTCTTCCAGCGTCTTGGCCGATGCACCAGGGTAGGCGGCGGACACCACGATGGACGGCGGTGCCACCGGGGGGTATTGCGCAATGGGAAGCTGTGTGATGGCCACACCCCCGGCCACCATGATGAACAGCGCGATGACCCAGGCAAAGATGGGCCGGTCAATGAAAAATCGTGCCATGGAGCAGCTCCTTCAACGGCTGGCCGCGCTGGCCGCAGCCGCTGCTGCCGGGGTGGCAGCAGCCGGGGCCGCACCTGCGGGCTGGGCCTTGCCAGCGGCCTGCCACGGCACGGCCTTGACGGGTGTGCCCGGCGGCAGCATCTGCACTTTCTGGAAACCGTCCACCATCACCTGCTCCCCGGCCTTGAGCCCGTCGAGCACCACCCAGCGCCCGCCCTGCTGGCCGCCCACCTGGATGCGGCGCTGTTCGATCTTGCCCTCGGGCGTGACGACCTGTACCGAGTCTCCTTGGGCCGAACGCATCACGGCCTGCTGCGGCAGCGTGATGGCATTGGACGCACGCGCCTGCTCCAGGCGCACACGCACGTACAGGCCCGGCAGCAAACGACCACCGGGGTTGGGCAACTCGGCGCGCAGGCTCACCTGGCCGGTGGCGGAATCCACCGTCAGGTCGGTGAACAGCAACTTGCCCGCCTGGGGATGCTCGCTGCCGTCGTCCAGCAGCACGCGCACCTCGGCCGCGCCCTTGCCTGCGGTCTTGAGCTGCCCGGCCTCCAGCGCACGGCGCAGGCGCAGCGCCTCAGAGGCGGACTGCGTGAAGTTCACATACAGCGGATCGACCTGCTGCACCACGGCCAGTTGCGTGGCCTCGCCCTGGCCCACCAGGGCACCCTCGGTCACCAGGGCGCGGCCCACACGCCCCGCAATGGGCGAGGTCACGGTGGCGTAGCCCAGGTTGATGCGCGCGTTGCGCACGGCTGCCTTGCCCGCAGCCACGTCGGCCTCAGCCTGTTTTTGTGCCGCCACGGCGTTGGCGTAGTCCTGCTGGCTCACGGCCTGTGCCTCCACCAGCGGTTGGTAACGGCCAGCGAGCGCGCGGGCTTGCGACAGGTTGGCCTCGGCACGCGCCAGTTGTGCCTCGGCAGTTTGCAGTGCGGCCTCGTAGGGAGAGGGATCGATGCGGAACAGCACCTGCCCCGCCTTGACCTCGCTGCCCTCCTGGAACAGGCGCTGCTGCAGGATGCCCGCTGCCCGTGCACGCACCTGCGCCACGCGGGAGGCCTCCAGGCGACCGGGCAGCTCGGTGAGCAGCCCCACCTCGCCCGGTTGCACGGTTTCCACGCCCACTTCAGGCTGCGGCATCTGGCGGGCGCCGCCGCCCTGGGCGTTTTTGGCCCCCTCCCCTTGGCCACAGGCCGCCAGTGCGGCCACCAGGCCCAGCGCCGCCAGGCGCGGCCACAGGCGGCTGGCCGACAAGCGCGCGGGAACCCCCGGGAATGGCGCCGGGGAGCGAGAGGATAGGCAATACGTTGGCATGGTGATCCTTTGATTCGGGCCGAAGCAGCAGCCCCTGCCCAGGGAGTCTAGACACCCTGTGTGAAGCGCAGGTAAGCGCGCCATAAAGTCCTTGTGAGTGCGCAAGTATACATACATTTCTGTATGTATGTTTGTTGTATAGTGCGTTGCCCCCACACATTCCCATGGCACGACGTACCAAAGCCGAAGCACAGGCCACCCGCAACGCGCTGATCGACGCCGCCGAGCGGCTGTTCGACAGCCGGGGCGTGTCGCGCACCTCGCTGCAGGACATTGCGCAGGCTGCGGGCGCCACGCGCGGTGCCATTTACTGGCATTTCAAGGACAAGGCCGATCTGTTCAACGCCATGATGGAGCGCGCCACCGCGCACCTGGACGACATGGCGCAGCAGACCCCCGACGCCGACGCCCCGCCCGACATGCAGGGCTATGTGGACGGCATGGCCCAGGTGCTGCGCCGCATTGCAGACGACGACGCCCTGAGCCGCGTGCTGCGCATTGCCACCTACCGCATCGAATACGTCGAGGAACTGGGCGCCGTGCAGGCCCGGCACCTGCAGGTGCACCGCCAATGGCTGGCCCACAACCGGCAGGCGCTGGAGCGCGCCTTTGCCGCCAGCCCCCACCCGGCGCAGGTGCCGCCGGACGCAGCCGCGCTGGGGCTGCAGGTGCTGGTTGAAGGCCTGCTGCACAGTTGGCTGCTGGACCCCAACGCCTTTGACCTGGTGCAGGCCGGGCGCAGCGCCATCACCACCTACCTGCGCGGGCTGGGCATCGTGCTGCTGTGATCACCGCACCGGCGCACCCGCCTGGAACCAGCGTTCCACCAGCGCACGCTCGGCCTCGGTCATCTGCGTGGCGTTGTTCAGCGGCATGAGCTTTTGCTGCACCACCTGCTGGTAGATGAGCGGGGCGCGCGAGGCCAGCTGTTCGGGCACATCAAGGCGCAGGCCCTTCATCTGCACCTCCGCGCCGTGGCACTGCACGCAGCGCTGCTGCAGCACGGTCTGCAATTCCTTGTAGTCAAAATCGGCTTTGACGCCCATAGATTTTGCGCCAGTAGCTATGTTTTTGATAGCATCATCAGCCACAGGTGCGGGCCGCAGCCATGCCACCACGGCGGCCACCAGCGCCACACCCACCAGCGCATAGGGCCAGGGGTGGGCGTTGCGCCCCAACTTGAACCCATGGCGCAACACAAAGAACTGCCGTATGGCTGCACCGGCGGCCATCATGAGGATGAGCACCAGCCAGTTCTGCGGGTGGCTCCAGGTGAAGCTGTAGTGCCCACTGAGCATGGCGAACAGCACCGGCAGCGTGAAGTAGGTGTTGTGCACGCTGCGCTGCTTGCCGCGCTTGCCGTGGATGGGGTCCACCGGCCGCCCGGCCTTCAGGTCGGCCACCACGGTGCGCTGGCCCGGAATGATCCAGAAGAACACATTGGCGCTCATGGCCGTGGCCAGCATGGCACCCACGAGCAAAAAGGCCGCGCGCCCGGCAAACCAATGGCAGGCCAGCCACGAGGCGATGCATACCAGCACGAACACCAGCGCGCCAACGATGGCGTCGCCGTTCTTGCGCTGGCCGAAGGCACGGCAGATGGCGTCGTACAACAGCCAGAACACCACCAAAAAGGACAGTGCAGCGACCACGGCGGTGGATGGTGCCCAGTCCATGCGCGACTTGTCCACCAGGTAGGTGCCCGCGCTCCACAGGTACGACACGGAGAACAGCGCAAAGCCGCTGAGCCAGGTGCTGTAGCTCTCCCAATAGAACCAGTGCAGGTGGCCGGGGAGTTGGGGCGGCGCGACGTTGAACTTGACCGGGTGGTAGAAGCCCCCGCCGTGCACGGCCCAGAGCTCGCCGCTCACGCCCTGGCGCTTCAGTTCCTCATCCTCGGGCGGCGTGAGGCTGCTGTCCAGGAAGACGAAGTAAAACGAGGAACCGATCCAGGCAATGGCCGTGATGACGTGCAGCCATCGCAGCAGCAGATTGGCCCAGTCGAGAAGGTAGCTTTCCATGGTTTTCACCCTTGGCAAGACGCCAAACGCCATTCACCACTGCGGGCGCTCTGAACAGCATGGGCCGCGCTCCAAAGCGGCTTGCACCGCCAGGGCTCCGCTGCGACCGGAGGATGCGGCAAGTGTATGCAAATCCAGCGGATCGGAATGCATCAAGCGCCCTCGTTCCCGTCAGGAGGCAGGGTTTGCAACAGCTGGGCCGCTACGGCCACGGCAATCACTTCGGGCGCCTTGCCCGCGATGCCAGGCACGCCGATGGGGCAGGTCACCTGCGCCAGCTCAGCTTCGGCAAAGCCGCGCTCGTGCAGGCGGCGGCGAAAGCTGGCCCATTTGCTGCGGCTGCCGATCAGGCCGATGAAGGGCAGGTCGCCGCGTTCGCGCTGGCGGTGCAGGCAGGCGGCGACCACGTCCAGGTCCTCGGCATGGCTGAAGCTCATGATGAGCACGCGCGAGCCCGGCTCCAGGCCCGGCACGGCGGCCTGCACGGGGTCGGAATGCTCGCAAGCCACGCCCGGCGCCACATCGGGCGGAAAGACACCGTCGCGGCTGTCGATCCAGGTGAGCGCAAACGGCAGCGGCGCCAGCACGCGCGCCAGCGCCTGACCCACATGGCCGCCGCCGAACAGCGCCACAGGCACCTGCCGTGGCGCCAGGCGCGCCGCAAGCGCCGCCGCATCGGCCTGGGTAACCTGCTCGTAGCGCAGGTGCATCACGCCGCCGCAGCACTGGCCCAGGCTGGGGCCGAGCGCGTAGCGCAGCACCGCAGCGCCCTCCCCGCCCGCAAGGCGGCGGCGTGCCTCGGCGATGGCCTGGAACTCCACATGGCCGCCGCCGATGGTGCCCACCACAGCATCGGCCGCTACCGCCATCCAGGCGCCGCGCTCGCGCGGCGTGGAGCCCTCGGTCTGCTGCACGCTCACCAGGCAGGCCGGGGCCTTTTCCAGCGCCTGGAGCAAATGGTGCAAAAATGCGCCGCTACCCGTCATTGCGCACAGCCTCTTCCATGGATCCGAACCCTTCGCAACGCAGCACCAAGCGCAGCCCCTGGCTGCTCGCAGGCCTGATGGCGGGCGTGGCCGCCGTGGTGGCTGCCTGCAAGTCTTCGCCCGTCAGCACCGTGCCGCAGGGCAAGCACCCGGGTGGCGACAGCCCCAGCACGCTGGGCCCGGCCACACAAATCTCGCCCCCGTCGGAAGCCCGCAACCCGCGCGACTACCGCAAGGACGCGGCCACGCACCTGTATGCGCTGAACGCCGAGCGCATCTACCAGGGCAAGCTGCCGTCCATGCTCTACGCCATCGGCGTGCTGGAGGTGGACATCGACCGCAAGGGCCGTGTGACCGGCGTGCGCTGGCTGCGCGCGCCGCGCCACGCGCCCGAGGTGGTGGCCGAGATCGAGCGCACGGTGCGCGCCGCCGCGCCCTACCCGCTGCCTGCACGCCTGGGCAAGGTCACCTACACCGACACCTGGCTGTGGGACAAAAGCGGGCGCTTTCAGCTCGACACGCTGACCGAAGGCCAGCTCTGAACACACCTCAAGACCCCCGGTAGGTCGAATAGCTCCAGGGGCTCACCAGCAGCGGCACGTGGTAGTGCTGGTCGACATGGGCAATACCGAAGTCCAGGTTCACCTGGTCCAGGAAGGGGGGGTCGGGCAACTGCACACCACGCGCCCTGAAGTAGCCCGCCACGTCAAAACGCAGGCGGTAGGTACCCACGCGCAGGCTGGCGTTGTCGAACAGCGGCGCATCGGTGCGGCCATCGCGGTTGAGCACCACGCGCTGGAGCAGCGTGGCGCTTTCGCCCTCGGTGGCATACAGCGCCACGGCCATGCCCGCAGCGGGGCAGCCGTGCATGGTGTCCAGTACGTGGGTGCTCAGGCCCATGGCGAAGTCTCCTGGTGGCGTGTGTGCGATGCTGCAAGTGTAGGCAGCCTGGGCGTCTGTGCCTATGATTCCCCATCTCCCTGCGGTGCCTGCTGCCATGACCTACGACACCACCCTGCCCTACCCGCGCGACCTCATCGGCCACGGCCGCCACCCGCCGCACGCGCGCTGGCCCGGCGGCGCGCGCATTGCCGTGCAGTTCGTGCTGAACTACGAGGAAGGCGGCGAGAACTGCGTGCTGCATGGCGACGCGGGCTCGGAGCAGTTTCTCTCCGAGATGTTCAACCCGGCCAGCTACCCCGAGCGGCACATGAGCATGGAGGGCATCTACGAATACGGCGCACGCGCGGGTGTCTGGCGCATCCTGCGCGAGTTCGAGCAGCGTGGCCTGCCGCTCACGGTGTTCGGCGTCTCCAGCGCCCTGCAGCGCCACCCCGAACTGACGGCTGCCTTCGTCGAGCTGGGCCACGAGATCGCCTGCCATGGCCTCAAGTGGATCCACTACCAGAGCGTGCCCGAGGACATCGAGCGCACCCACCTGCAGGAGGCCATGGCCATCATCGAGCGCCTGACCGGCGAGCGCCCACTGGGCTGGTACACCGGGCGCGACAGCCCGCGCACGCGCCGCCTGGTGGCCGACCACGGCGGCTTTGCCTACGACAGCGACTACTACGGCGACGACCTGCCGTTCTGGATGCAGGTGCGGCGCACCGACGGCACGGTGGTGCCCCAACTCATCGTGCCCTACACGCTGGACTGCAACGACATGCGCTTTGCCCTGCCCCAGGGCTATTCGCACGCCGACCCGTTCTTCCAGTACCTGAAGGACACGTTTGACGCGCTCTACGCCGAGGGCGACCCCGCCGGCCTGGACCGCCCCAAGATGATGAGCATCGGCATGCACTGCCGCCTGCTGGGGCGCCCCGGGCGCATCACGGCGCTGCAGCGCTTTCTGGACCACATCCAGCAGCACGCGCAGGTGTGGGTGGCGCGGCGCATCGACATTGCGCGGCACTGGCAGGCAACGTATCCCTTTGCATCTCAAGCGCGATGATCGCCAGGGCCTGGGCATCCCTCTGCCACAAAAACCTGGGCTGGCGACCTGAGGCACCGTCATTAAATGGGGTAAATACCTGAGATATTAGGGGAAAATTAGCTTTCAATACCCCATTTATAGCCACAATACCCCGATTGTTCTCAGCAAACCAGCGGCCACCCCATGCAGTCTCTCTACCCGGAATTTCTCGCCAAGCTGCGCTTTGACACGCAGCAACTGGCAACACTGCGCGCGCTGGGCGAATACCGGGGCAAGCAGCAGCTCTACGTCGCCCAGTCGCCAGAGGTATTGAGCGATCTGCGCCAGGTGGCCGTCGTCGAGTCCACCGAGTCATCCAACCGCCTGGAGGGGGTGGTTGTGGCGGCGCACCGGCTCAAGTCACTGGTGCTCAAGAACGCCACGCCGCAAAGCCGGTCTGAGCAGGAAGTGGCGGGCTACCGCGATGCCCTGGGCCTTATCCACGAAAGCGGCGCACAAATACCGTTTTCGGAGGGCACCGTGCTGCAGCTCCACGGCATGCTGTACCGCTACATGCCGCAACCAGGCGGGCGCTGGAAGGCGACGAACAACGACATCGTCGAGCGTCACCCCGATGGCAGCTCGCGCATCCGTTTTCGACCGGTCGCGGCGCACCTCACGCCCATCACGATGGCGGACCTGATCGCGCGCTACCGCTTGGCCTTGGATCAGCACTTGGCAGACCCCTTGGTGCTGGTGCCGCTGGCCATCCTCGACTTCCTGTGCATCCACCCCTTCCCGGATGGCAACGGCCGCATGGCACGTCTGCTCACCCTGCAGCTGCTCTATCACTTCGACTACGCGGTGGGCCGCTTCATCAGCCTGGAGCGCATCTTCGAAGAGTCGAAGGAGAGCTACTACGAAACGCTGGAGGCCAGCTCCCAGGGCTGGCACGAGGCCGCACACGACATCGCCCCGTGGCTCGATTACTTCTGGGGCGCTCTACTGCGTGCCTACAAGGAATTTGAAGAGCGCGTGGGCACCATCGAGCGCGGCCGGGGCGCCAAGGGCGACCGCGTTCGCTCTGAAATTCTCAAACGCCAACTGCCGTTCTCGATCTCGGAGATTGAGGAGGCCTGCCCCGGCATCAGCCGCGACATGGTGCGCGTGATCCTTCGCGCCATGAAGGCCGAGGGGGTGATTGCCCCAACAGGAAAGGGACGCGGCGCGAAATGGTCGCAAGTCAAGGCGGAGGGAAAAACCTGATGCAACAGACGCTGACGCCATATCAAAGCCTGTACTACGCGTGGCTGCTGACCCGACGCGCGGCGGGCGACTCTGTCGAGTCGCTCGCCTCTACCTTGGTGGACTCGCAGGTTGACCTCAACCCTCATCAGGTTGAGGCGGCCTTGTTCGCCTGTGCAAATCCACTATCGCGCGGCGTCATCCTGGCTGATGAAGTGGGTCTCGGCAAAACCATCGAGGCAGGGCTGGTGATCTCCCAGCGCTGGGCTGAGCGCCGCCGTCGCATCCTGATCATCGTGCCCGCCAACCTGCGCAAGCAATGGCACCAGGAATTGCAAGAGAAGTTCAACTTGCAGGGTGTTCTGCTGGAGGCCAAGAGCTACAACGCCCTTCGCAAGCAAGACCGCCGCAACCCGTTCCAAGGCGCAACAGGCCCCGTCATCTGCTCGTACCAGTTCGCCAAGGCCAAGGCCGATGACATCAAGGCCGTCGAGTGGGATCTGGTGGTTCTGGACGAAGCCCACCGCCTGCGCAATGTCTACAAGACCAGCAACGTCATCGCCAAGACGCTGAAGGAGGCGCTGGCGCACGTTCACTCGAAGGTGCTGCTGACCGCCACTCCTCTGCAGAACTCGCTGCTGGAGCTGTACGGCCTTGTCAGCATGATCGATGACCGCGTGTTCGGTGACATCGACAGCTTCCGCTCGCAGTTCACCGCGCAGCCCCGTGAGCAGGCTTTTGCAGCGCTGCGCTCCAGGCTTGCGACCGTGTGCAAGCGAACGCTGCGCAGGCAAGTCCAGCAGTACGTGCCATACACGGCACGGCGTGCCATGGTGGAGGAGTTCACGCCCTCGACCGAAGAGCGCGAACTCTCAAACTTGGTGGCCGACTACCTTCGCCGCCCAAACCTCAAAGCCCTGCCCGAGGGCCAGAGGCAGCTGATCTCACTCGTGCTGTGGAAGCTGCTGGCCTCGTCCACGCACGCTATCGCAGGCGCGCTGGAGACAATGGCCAAGCGCCTCGAAGGCGAACTCGAAGCATCCCCAGATGTCCCTGATCTGGCGGAGGTACTCGACGACGACTACGAGTCACTCGACGAAACCGCAGACGAGTGGGATGGCGGCGCTGAGACCACAGACGCATCGCCAGCGGCCCAGCGCGACGCTATTGCACAGGAGATCGCCGAGCTACGGCACTTCAAGACCCTGGCAACCAACATCCGCGAGAACGCCAAGGGCACCGCGCTGCTGACCGCCCTAGACAAGGCGTTCGCCGAGCTTGAGCGGTTGGGAGCCGCCAAGAAGGCCATCATCTTCACCGAGTCCAAGCGCACTCAGGAGTACCTGCTCTCGCTTCTAGAGAAGACGCCCTACGGTGAAGGTATCGTGCTCTTCAACGGCACGAACAGCGATGCCCGTGCCCAAGCTGTCTACGCGGACTGGATCAAGCGCCACCAGGGCACCGACAAGATCACTGGCTCGCGCACGGCCGACACGCGCGCGGCCCTGGTGGAGCACTTCAAAGAGCGCGGCACGGTGATGATTGCCACCGAAGCAGGCGCTGAAGGCATCAACCTCCAGTTCTGCTCGCTGGTGATCAACTTTGACCTGCCATGGAACCCGCAACGGATCGAGCAGCGTATCGGTCGCTGCCATCGTTACGGACAGAAGTTTGACGTTGTAGTGGTCAACTTCGTTGACCGCAGCAATGAAGCCGACGCCCGCGTCTACGAGCTGCTGGACCAAAAGTTCCAACTCTTCGAAGGCGTGTTTGGTGCCAGCGACGAAGTTCTGGGCGCCATCGGGTCAGGCGTCGATTTCGAACGCCGCATTGCGGAGATCTACCAAAACTGTCGCGATCCTGAGGAGATCAAGACCAGCTTCGAGCAGCTGCAGCGCGACCTGTCCGGCGAGATCAACGAAGCCATGGTCAAAACGCGGCAGATCCTGCTTGAGAACTTCGATGAAGAGGTTCAGGACAAGCTGCGTGTACGAGCGGAAGCTAGTAGCGCGGCGCGAAGCAAGTACGAGCGCATGCTGCTGGACTTGACGCGAGCAGAGCTCACGGGACACGCAACATTCGATGAAGAAGGATTCGTCCTACAGCGACTCCCAAGCTCCGCACTTGCTGGTGTCGAGCTGGGACGGTACGAATTGCCCCGGAGATCAGGCGAATCGCATCTGTATCGGATCGGGCACCCACTCGCCGAGTGGGTAACAACCCAGGCCAAGTCCCGAAAGCTGCCGATGGCCAAACTGCTGTTTGACTACGGCGCCTACGGCACGCAGATCAGCACATTGAAGAACTATCGCGGTAAGTCTGGTTGGCTGTCCGTGAGCCTGATCGCCGTGGAAGCGCTGGGCAACTTAGAAGAGCGGCTTGTCGTGGCCGCCGTCACCGTTGACGGTTCACCGCTGGCCGAAGACGACCCCTCGAAACTCCTGCGCCTACCCGCGAAGCTGGAAGGGCCGTGCGATGGCAATGCCCCGGTGTCCGAACTCGCTGAGGACAGTCTGGGCCGCAGGATGGACATCTTGCGTGAGATCAACCAGCGCAATCTGGGCTACTTCGAGCAAGAGGTCCAGAAGCTGGACGACTGGGCCGACGACCTCAAGCTGGGCATCGAGCAGGAGATCAAGGAGATCGACCGGCAGATCAAAGAAGTCCGGCGTACGGCAGCCAGTGCGCCGACGCTGGACGAGAAGTTGTCGTGGCAAAAGAAACAACGTGAGCTTGAGAGTACGCGCACGAAGCTGCGTCGCGAACTCTTCAACAAACAAGATGAAATCGAGGCCCAGCGCAACGACATCATCAGTCAGTTAGAAGGCCAGCTCAAACAACAAGTCAAAGAGCAGCCCCTTTTCTGTATTCAATGGGAGCTAATCTAATGTCAAAAAGGGAGATCGCCAGAGGTTCAGTCTGGCGCCAGTGGGATCTGCACGTGCACACACCGGCGTCCTTCCACTGGACAGGCAAGAAGTTCGACGGAGACATGTCCTCTCCTGAGAACCGCACGCTGATCGACGAAATGATCGAGGCGATGAATGCCGCTGAGCCGGCCGTTTTCGCGATCATGGACTACTGGACGTTTGACGGATGGTTCGCGCTCAAGCGCCGACTGGCCGAACCTGGCGCACCCGCGCTGAAGAAGATCGTATTTCCAGGTATCGAACTGCGACTCTCCGCCCCAACGACCAAGCGTCTCAACGCACACGTCATCTTCGCAGAGACGATCCCAGACCACCATCTGCGCGAGTTCTTGTCTGACTTGAAGCTTGAACGCACGGACAGGGCCGTGTCCAAAGAGTCCCTGATCGACTTGGCAAGAGGCACGGCTGAAGACATGCTCTTGAAGAAGGGGTACAAAAAGGCGGCTGTAGACGGGGACGACAAAGAAGCCTTGATGGCTGGGTACAAGCTGGCAGAGGTGAAGGCTGACAGCTACAAAGCCGCCATCAAGAAGGTTCCCGACGGACAAGCCATCGGATTCATGCCATTCGATACGAGTGATGGCCTGACAGAGGTGAAATGGGAGGACCACTATGCCTACTTCCTCGGTCTCCTTGAGTCGTCTCCCATCTTTGAGTCACGCAATGCCGAGCTCAGAACTGCATTCCTCTGTGAGGAAACGCCGAAAAACAAGGCTTGGATCGGCAACTTCAAGCATGGTCTCAAGAGCATCCCGAGGCTCGTTGTATCTGGCAGCGATGCACACTGTTTCGTCGGCGTCGCCGGCGACAACGACCGCCGTGGGTACGGCGACTTCCCTTCAGGCAAAAAGACCTGGATCAAAGCTGACCTGTCGTTCCATGGATTGAAGCAGGCGATCCTGGAACCGGCCAAACGGTCGTTCATTGGAGAAAAGCCACCCAAGCTCCAGGCTGTGGAGACCAGCAAGACTCACTTCATCGAGTCGATAGAAGTTACCAAGACGGGCACCAAGACTGGTATCGGCAACTGGCTGCACGGCTGCGATCTGCCGCTCAATCCTGACCTTGTTGCCATCATCGGCAACAAGGGCAGCGGCAAGAGCGCCCTGGCCGATATCCTCGCAACTCTTGGACACTCCCGACAGGCAAAACACTTCAGCTTTCTGAAGACTGATCGCTTTCTGGGCAAGAGTGGAGATCCAGCACGTCAGTTCACCGGGACCCTGACCTGGCGCGATGAGAGTACCGAGAGTCGTCCGCTGAACGAGCCCCCGGCACCGGACAAACAAGAGCTGGTCAGATACATCCCTCAGCACTACTTCGAAGAGCTCTGCAACGATCACGTTTCCGGAAAGTCAGACGCGTTTGAGAAGGAGTTGCGAGCCGTCATCTTCTCGCATACCAGCGAGGAGATGCGTCTTGGTGCGCTCGATTTCGATCAGCTCACCGAACAGCAAGAACAAGCACTGAGAAATCGACTGGGGGAGTTCCGCAAGGAGCTGAAGACCCTCAACGCCAGCATCGCTCGGATTGAAGACCAGCTCCAACCGATTGAGGAGAAGAAGCTGACGGACCAGTTGCTGGTCAAGACACGCGAGATCGACGAGCACCAGAAGATCAAGCCAGCGGAAGTTGCCCCGCCGCCTGAAACCCTGGAACCCGAGCAGAAGGAAGCCGCCGAAGCGCTTGCGGCCACGGCTCAAAAAATCGAAGCATCTACCAAGCGTACGCAGCAGATCCAGTCGGAACTCACCTCAATCGCTAAGAAGCAGAAGGCGATAGCCAATGCAAAGGAGCAACTGCGACTACTCCAGCGCGCCTACGAGCAAGCCCAGCAACAGGTTGCTGAAGATCTCCAGCTTGCGGGCTTGAACTGGGCCGACGTGGCTAAGCTGGAGATTAAGACCAGTTTGCTCGATGAACGGTCTACAGCCCTCACTGCGGAGCAGTCGACTTTGCAGACCGAGGCTGGCACTTTGGCCAGCGCCCTCGGGACTCTCGAAGAAGAGAAGAAGTTACACGCGACCAAACTCAACGCCCGTCAACAGCAGTTCGAAACCTACCAACGCCAGCTCGCAGAATGGACTAAGAAGCTGGATGCTCTGACTGGCACACCGACTGACCCGGACACCAAGGTAGGCCTGGAAACCAGACTGGCCCAGATCAAAGAGTTGCCTGCCAAGCGCGTGGAACTGCAAGCAGCGCGACTTCAGCTGACGGCCGAAATCTTTGAATCCTTGGACGCCCAAAGGAAGGCGCGAGAAGAGCTCTTCAAGCCGGTGCAAGACTTGATCAAAGCGAATGACTTGATCCGCGAGGACTACCGGCTTCAGTTCCAGGCGACGCTGGCCGCTTCGGCCGAGGCCATCGCAGAACGCCTCTTCGCTTTGATCAAACAAACCTCAGGTGTGCTGCGCGGCCAAGACGAGGCTCTATTGACGGTCAAGAAGCTGTTTGATGGCCACGACTTGAACGCCAAGCAAGGCGCCCTGGCCTTTGCGACTGCCTTGCATGAAACGCTTGAACAGGCGGCCAAGGGGCCTGGCGCTGAGATCGGTATTGCCAGCCTGCTGAAGAAGGACCAATCGGCAGTTTCGGTCTACGACTTGATTTTCGGGCTCGATTTTCTTGAGCCACGGTATTCACTGCTCTTCCAGGATACACAGATTGAGCAGCTGTCTCCCGGACAGCGCGGCGCGCTTTTGTTGATCTTCTATTTGCTGGTGGACAACGGCAAGACACCCATCATCCTGGACCAGCCAGAAGAAAACCTGGACAACGAGACGGTGTTCCGCCTCTTGGTTCCGGTGCTAACTGAGGCCAAAAAGAAGCGCCAGATCATCATGGTCACTCATAACCCGAACCTGGCGGTGGTCTGTGACGCCGAGCAGATTATTCATGCATCGTTTGATCGAGCCTCAAACTGCAGGGTCAATTACGTAGCTGGCTCATTGGAAAACCCGACGCTAAACAGCGCCGTTGTAACCGTACTCGAAGGCACCAAGCCAGCATTCAACAATCGCTCTGGGAAGTACCACTGACATGGTGTTCCTGCCGGCCCCCAATACTTCCAAGCCCAGCGCTGGTACCAGAGGACAAGATTGCCTCTCTGCCAAGCCGCGCGATGTGAGCGCACGAGTTGAAGCAGCGCATTTTTCTTCACTGATTGGGCGTTGACTTTATGGCAACAGCACCAATTCGCCCGCTTGAACTAGACCTGCTGTGCCACAAGCTGGACGCAGACTACGCAGCGCTCATCACGGGGACGGGCACGAGCCCGGAGTCCCGCCGCAGCAATTTCCTGTCCAAGGCGATTGCGGCATTCGTACTCCATGAAGCTGCTGGCGCGACCATAGAAGAGGCCGTCGCCGCGAGCATCGACGGCGGCCTGGACCACGGTATCGACTCGGTGTTCGTGGCCAACGATCAGACCATCTGGCTTGTTCAGTCGAAGTACAAGGAGTCCGGCTCCGGCGAACCCGAGCTTGGAGATGTGTCCAAGTTTCGAGATGGCGTCACCGATCTCATCCAGGGACGCTGGGGCCGGTTCAACAACGCACTTCAGAACCGCAGCGGTGCAATTGCCAATGCATTGAACAGCGGCGTCTGCAAGGTCAAGGTAGTACTCGCCTACTCCGGTACGGCAGTGTCGGATGACCGAAGGGACATCTTTGCCGACCTGGAGCGTTCGTTCAACGGGCCGAATCCGGGATTCCTGCGCTGCCATGCTTACGGGCTCACCACCCTTCACGATCTCCACTTGGACGGCATCTCTGCCGAAGCCATAGAAGCCGATGTCGAACTGAAGGACTTCGGGCATACCCAGGCACCTTACAAGGCGTTCTACGGCCGCATGGAGGCCAAGCGCCTTGCCGAACTATGGGTGCAGTACGAAGACCGCCTGGTTGACCGCAACATCCGACGCTTCAAGGGAACGACAACCGTCAACGCTGGCCTGACGGAGACCCTGCAACAGGAGCCAGAGCACTTCTTCTATTTCAACAATGGCGTCACGTTCCTCTGTGAGGCCATCAATGAGCAGCATCCTCGCGACCCCCATCGGGAGTCAGGAAGGTTTCATGTGCGAGGGCTTTCCATCATCAACGGCGCTCAGACCGTGGGTGCCATAGCCAAAGAACCCATCGCCCACTACGACGCCAATCCCGCCATGGTGATGGCGACTTTCGTGTGCCTGGACAACGCGCCTGACGGCTTTGGCGATCAGGTAACGCAGTCCCGGAACCGTCAGAACGCGGTTGACTTGGAAGACTTCGCCGCACTGGATGAGCGGCAAGCCATGTGGCAGCAGACGCTGAAGATGGCCGGTATCGAGTACATCGTCAAGCACGGTCAGGACGATGCGCCGCCATCCCCAACCAGTTTCAGCGCCCGAGAGCTGGCTCCGTTTTTAGCCTGCACCGTCACGACGAACGATTGGCAGGATTACCTGGTCGCAGCGAAGTCAGACAAGAAGCGGTTGTTCGGACGAGAGGGTCTCGTCCCTGCGACCGATCCGTTACGTCAGTCCTACGAGCGTTTGTTCGCCGACTCACTGACGGCCAAGCAGATGTGGCGCATTGCCCAGATCGGTCGTGCCGTCATCGGCAAGGTTCGAGATCGTGCGAGTGCCGAGGGCGATCCCCAAGGGTTGCCGGCCGGCACGTTGCCCGCCAGAGAGGTGCTGGCCCACGGTGCGTGGATGGTGCTGCACGTGATCTTCATCCGGCTGCAACTGCACAACGGCGCCGAGTTGAATCTCAACACGGACGAGCTGACGGCGCTCTCTCGTGAGATCGACTTGGTGGCAGATCGCTTGGTCACCGTCGTTCAAGCAGTCCAGTGGAACAAGCAAGCTCGCAGCGTCTTTGAAAACAAAACGGACTGTCGATCCGTGAAAGGCCGTTTGATGGCGGCCTTGGCGCAGCAGAACCAGGGAGGAAATCAATAGTGCAAGCCAACATCAAGGGGCTGGTAGATCGCCTGGAGCTTTCCCAGGCCAAGGCCATGATGCCTCTGTACGAGGCCATCTCCAACGCTGTTGATGCCATCGAAGAGCATCAAGACGGCTTTATCAACCACTCGATCCGCATCCGGTTGATCGCCTCCAATGACCTGGCCCACCAGGGCGGAGACGGAACGCTGGTCGTGGACGGCTTCGATGTCATCGACGATGGCGTGGGCTTCAATGACAAGAACCTGGCCTCCTTCAAGGAGGCCCACACCCTTTCGAAGGTGAAGCTGGGTGGCCGAGGTGTCGGCCGCTTCACCTTTCTGAAGGTGTTCTCTTCAGTCCGCATTCGCAGCGTCTTCAAGCGCGAGGGCCAGGCCCTGCTGCGCGAGTTCGACTTCAGCATTGAAGATGAACTGAAGGGCGCGGATGTCACGTCCGAGGTCACCGAGAAGTGCGGCACACAGACCTCTCTGCGTGGCATGGACGAGAAGTTCCGCGCTGGGTGGCCCACCCAGCCCGAGACGATTGCCGAGCGTGTGATCGCGCATTTCCTGATTCGGTTTGCGGCCCGCTCTTGCCCGCCAATGACGCTGGAATCACCTGGCCATGCGCCCATTGATCTGCACGCGCTGTTCCAGTCCACGGTGCTGGCGCACATCGAGGAGCAGTTCTTCGACGTGTCCGGCCACACATTCGCCTTGCAGGCCTATCGACACCGCGATGGCCGCTCGCGCCACGAGTTGAACCTGTGCGCCAACGGGCGAGAAGTCACCACCACCAAGCTGCGAGACCTGCTGCCGGAGCTGCCTGAGAAGTTTCTCGATGACGAGCAGTCGCCGTACACCCTCATCGTGCTGGTGACCGGGGAGTACCTGGACGACCACGCCAACCAGGAGCGCACGCGCATCGCCTTTCAAAGCGACGACGAGCCCGAGCTGGAGCAGACACTGGTTTCTCGCCGCGCCTTGAACCAAGGCATCACAGGCGCATTGCGCCCCTTGCTCACAGGCGACCTGAAGTCAACCAATGAGGAAAAGCGCGTCCAGATCGAGAAATTCGTCGAGCAAGCGCCCGAATACCGGGCGCTGACGCATCCTCGCTACCGCGAAATCATCGAACAGCGAATTCAACCCGGCCTGTCGGACGAGAAGTTGGACGAAGCACTGTTGCATGTCAAACGGGACGTGGAAGACAGTGTCCGCAAAGACTTGCGCCACGCAGCCACCTACTTTGAGACCGAGTCGTTTGAACAGTACGCCGAACGCTTCCAAACACTTGCCGAGCAGGCCAATGAACTGGGCAAGGCTGAGCTTGCAAAGTACATCACCCATCGTCGGACGATTCTTGACTTGGTGTCGCTGAGCCTCAAAAAGCGGCGCTCGGACAACAAATATCCGCTCGAACGGGTCCTGCACAAGATGCTCTTCCCCATGGGTGCTACCTCAAAGGACGTTTTCATTGAGCAGCAGAACCTGTGGGTGATTGACGAGCGGCTTTGTTATCACACGCTGCTCACTTCAGACAAGAAGTTGAAATCCATCGAGGGCCTTGAAGACACCTCTGGCAAGGAGCCCGACATCTGCGCCTTCTTCTACGACACCCCCATCGGTGTTCGGGAAGAAGAGGACTCCACAGGTGCGATTGTCGTCATCGAGTTCAAGCGTCCCGGTCGCGATGACTATCAGGCGGACCCCGCCCAGCAGATCATCAAGCGGTTTGTCGAGATTCAAGAAAGCAAGCTCGATGACGTGGATGGCAGGCCCATCAACGCACGCGGCATTCGGTTTTTCGGCTATCTGATCGCCGATTTAACGCCGTCTCTCAAGCGAGAGATGCGCATGAACTATCACGAGTCGATTGATGGCGAAGGCTATTTCAAGACGCTCACGGGCGGCAACGGCTACGTCGAAATCATTTCCTACGACAAGCTTCTGAAGGACGCAGCACGCAGAAATCGCGTGTTGTTTGAGAAGCTGGGTCTACACAAGAACTAAGGTGTCACCACCATGAGCAAGCAAAAACTAGAACTCACCTGGATCGGGAAAGAAAAGCGCCCCAAGCTGGAGCCGCGCATCCTGCTCGAAGTCCCGGAGAAGTCCTATCACGCCAAGCATCGCGTGACCGAGAGCGACATCTTCGACAACCGATTGATCTTCGGCGACAACTTGCTGGCATTGAAGGCGCTGGAGCAGGAATTCTCGGGCAAGGTGAAATGCGTCTTCATTGACCCACCATACAACACTGGCAGCGCCTTTGCACAGTACGACGATGGCTTGGAGCACTCAATTTGGCTCGGGCTTATGCGCGACCGTCTTGAGATCATCCGCCGATTGATGGCCGAGGATGGATCACTATGGATCACGATTGATGACAACGAGTCGCACTATTTGAAAGTGGTTTGTGACGAAGTATTCGGTCGAGTCAACTTCGTCTCAAATGTCGTATGGCAGAAAAAGTCATCGCCACAAGCTAATGCAACATGGCTTTCGGATAGCCATGATCACATTCTTGTCTACGCCAAGGACAAGATGCGCTTTCAACCAAGGAAACTGGGTCGAACCGAAAAGCAAAACGAAATCTACAAGCATTCCGATGAACACGACGGCATCGGAGAAGACGGGAAGTGGTATGGGCGCGGCCCTTGGTTCCCAGGCGATTTCACGCTCAGCCTCGCATCCGGCGCGCGAGGTAAGCAGTACGCGAAAACGGGTGTCAGCGACAACATCTATCCAATCACTACTCCTTCGGGCCGAGAGGTTCTGCCAGCGAAGGGCCGCGCCTGGGCATATGTCCGTTCATCATACGAGCGACTTCTGACAGAGCATCGTGTCCATTTCGGCAAGGATGGAAGCAGTAAACCAACCATCAAACGATTCCTGTCCGAAATTGAAGGTGACGGGGTTCCGGCCATGACGACCTGGCACTACTCCGAAGTCGGCGAGAACCGAACTGCCGCACAGGAGGTTAAGGTTTTTAATCCCGAATCACCATTCGCGACTCCAAAGCCGGAGAAGTTGATTTCCCGGATTCTTGAGATCGCTTCTGTGCCAGGGGATATTGTTCTCGATTCATTCGCTGGCTCAGGCACGACTGGTGCCGTTGCGCACAAGATGGGGCGCAGCTGGATCATGGTGGAGTTGGGTGATCACATCGACACACACATCGCCCCCCGACTGCGGAAGGTGGTTGATGGCGAAGACGGGGGGGGGATTTCGGCGAGCGTTGGCTGGAATGGCGGCGGAGGTTTCCGTTACTACAAGCTCGCCCCTAGCCTCGTCGTCAGCGACCGTTGGGGCAATCCGGTCATCAACCCCGAGTACAACGCTGCGCAGCTGGCTGAGGCCCTCGCCAAACTGGAAGGCTTCACCTACGCCCCATCAGAGGTGCAGTGGTGGCAGCACGGGCATTCCAGCGAACGGGACTTCATCTACGTCACGACCCAGAACCTGTCGGCTGAGCAGCTGCAAGCGCTGTCGGATGACGTTGGCAGCGATCAGAGCCTGCTGGTCTGCTGCGCGGCATTCCACGGCGTCACTGCTGCCAAGGCATCTGAACGCTGGCCGAACCTGACGCTGAAAAAGATTCCAAAGATGGTGCTGGCCCGCTGTGAGTGGGGCCACGACGACTACAGCCTCAACGTCGCCAACCTGCCGATTGCGGAGAAGACAGAGCCAGCCGAAGAGCCTGGGCCTGCACCCGGCGCTGCCGCACGCAAAACCAAGAAATCCGCCGCCACGAACGTGGAGCAAGGCGGTCTGTTCGGGGAGAACGAAGAATGAATGCACGCGTCCAGAACGCAGTCACTGGCCGACTGTCTTTGCGCCCGCCGCAAGCGGAGTCTCTTGCGAAGCTCGTGCGCGCCATCGAGGCCGCGCCGGATCTGCTCGGCCACGACCAGAACGTGGCGGCCATCCTTGCCACGCTGAAAGCGGAATTCCCGACGCTGGAGGACTTTGAACGCGAGTTCCCCTCGCTGTGCTTCTCGCTGGCCACAGGCGTGGGCAAGACACGGCTGATGGGCGCGTTCATTGCCTACTTGCACCTGGCGCATGGCATCAACAACTTCTTCGTGCTGGCGCCCAACCTGACGATCTACAACAAGCTGATCGCCGACTTCACGCGCAACACGCCCAAGTACGTGTTCAAGGGGATCGCTGAATTCGCTCAGCAGCCGCCCTTGATCATCACGGGCGACAACTACGACCAAACCGGCGCGGTGGTTCAGGACCAGACAATGGGCTTTGCCCACGACGTGCGCATCAACATCTTCAACATCTCCAAGATCAACTCCGAAGTGCGCGGCGGCAAGGAGCCCCGCATCAAGCGCATGCGGGAGGTGCTGGGGGACAGTTACTTCAACCACCTGGCCAGCCTGGACGACCTGGTGCTGTTGATGGACGAGTCGCACCGCTACCGGGCCAGTGCCGGCGTGCGGTCCATCAACGAACTGAAGCCCTTGTTTGGCCTTGAGGTGACGGCCACCCCGTTCGTGGAATCCACGCGCGGCCCTGTGCCCTTCAAGAACGTGGTGATGGACTACCCACTGGCGCGGGCGATGGAAGACGGGTTCGTCAAAGAGCCCGCAGCCGTGACCCAGCGCAATTTCGACGCCAAGGCGCACTCAGCAGAAGAGATCGAGAAGATCAAGCTGGAAGATGGCGTTCGCCTTCACGAGACCACCAAGGTCGAGCTGCTGACCTATGCCCGAGAGAACGGCGTGAAGGTGGTCAAGCCCTTCATGCTCGTGATCGCACGAGACACCACGCATGCCTCGCAGCTGAAGACGCTGATTGAGTCATCGGCCTTCTACGAAGGGCGCTATGCGGACAAGGTGATTCAGGTGGACTCCAGCCGCACGGGGGCCGAAGAGGAGGAAATGATCTCCAAGCTCCTGGCGGTGGAGAGCGTCGACGAACCCACCGAGATCGTCATCCACGTCAACATGCTCAAAGAGGGCTGGGACGTGACGAACCTCTACACCATCGTGCCCCTGCGTGCGGCCAATGCGCGCACGCTGATCGAGCAGTCCATCGGGCGCGGCTTGCGCCTGCCCTATGGCAAGCGTACGGGTGTACCTGCGGTGGACCGCTTGAACATCGTGGCCCACGACAAGTTCCAAGAGATCATCGACGAGGCGAACCGAGGCGACTCGCCGATCCGCCTGAAGCAGGTGATCCTGGAGGCACCAAGCGCTGACGACAAGAAGGTGAGCGTGCAGGTCAGCTCAGGCGCCATGGCCCGTCTGGGTCTTGCGGAGCCCCCGCCCGTGGCTGCCAGCGCTGTCAGCGCGGGGGCAGCACCGGCCGCAGCGCCTGGGCCCGTTTTCACCACAGAGCGCGAGCGCCAAGCCGCTCGCGTAGTGATGGATGTGATCGGCAAGTACGAGGTGAAGCGTGACCTCGTGCCGACAAGCAGTGCACTGCTCACCCCGGAAGTGCAATCGGCCATCCTGGCTGAAGTGACAGAGCGACTGAAGCCTGCCCAGGGGGAGTTGCTGGCTGAAGTGGACGATGCTGCACCGGCTCTTGATTTGTCGGCTGTCGTGTCCAAGACCACGGAGATCGTGGTTCAGCAAACCATCGACATTCCGCGAATAGCAGTGGTGCCCACCGGGGAGGTCACCACCGGCTTCCACCCGTTCAAGCTGGGCTCACTGCCCAACTTTCAGCCGGGTCAACGGGAGATCGTCGGCCAAGAGCTGCGCACGAACCATCAGTTCACCATGAGCCGTGAAGCGGGCATCAGGGAGCAGCGCTTCGAGGACTACATCGTCAAGAAGCTGATCGACTACGACGACATCGACTACTTCACGCAGGCCGAGTTGCTCTACGACTTGGCCGGTCAGGCAGTAGCCCACTATCAGGCGCAGAACTACTCGGAAAACGAGCTGCACGAAGTGTTCGACACCTATGGTGCAGAGCTGGCCCGCCTGATCCGGGCCGAGATGATGGCCCACTTCTGGGAAGAGGCCACCGACTACGAGGTGCAGGTCAGCCGAGGTTTCACAGAACTCAAACCGTGCAACTACACGGCGGTCGCCGGGCAGACGGCACACAACTACCGTGAAACGGTGACCGAGCTGAGCAAGATCAAGCAGATGTTGTTCGGCGGTTTCTCGCGCTGCCTCTACCCACTGCAGAAGTTTGACTCGGACACCGAGCGGCGCTTCGCGGTCATTCTGGAACGCGATGCTTTGAAGTGGTTCAAGCCCGCCAAAGGGCAGTTCCAGATTTACTACAAGCTGGGCAGTGAGCAGCCGGAATACATCCCCGACTTCGTGGCGGAGACCGACTCGATGATCCTCATGGTGGAGACCAAGAAGCGGGACGACTTGAGCTCGGACGAGGTGAAGTCAAAGGCCGCCGCTGCTGTTCGCTGGTGCTCGCACGCGTCGAATCACGCGGCAATTGTCGGTGGCAAGCCTTGGCATTACTTGCTGGTGCCACACGATGAGATCAAGGAGTCAGAACGCCTGACTGATTTTCTGCAGTTTGACCACCATGTATAGCGCCCCTCATGACTTGAGTGTTTACCGCGTCTAATTTCTAGGGAAATATGCTTCTAACGCTTAAAAAATAAGCGCTAAAAGCTATTAATTTAGGAGCATTTCTGTGCCCTTGAGCCTTGAACAACTCAACACCGCCCACACCGACCAGGCGCTGCAGTGGCTGGACGGCATCTACGAGCACTCGCCCTGGATCGCCCAGGCCGCGCTGCGCGAGCGGCCCTTTCGCTCGCTCGCGCACCTCAAGCACGCCATGGCGCAGGCCGTGCGCCAGGCCAGCACCGAGGCACAACTGGCGCTGATCCGCGCCCACCCCGAACTGGCGGGCAAGGCCATGGTGGCGCAAAGCCTTACGGCAGAATCCACGCAGGAGCAGAGCGCGGCAGGCCTCACGCACTGCTCGCCCGAAGAATTTGCGCGACTGCAGCAGCTCAACCGGGACTACAACGCGCGCTTTGGCTTCCCTTTCATCCTGGCCGTGCGCGGACCGCGCGGCACGGGGCTCCACAAGACGCAGATCATCGACACCTTCGCGCGCCGCCTGGACAACCACCCCGACGTGGAGCGCGCCGAGGCGCTGCGCAACATCCACCGCATCGCCGAAATTCGCCTGAACGACAAGTTTGGCGCCGAGCCGCTGATCGGTGGCGATGTGTGGGACTGGCACGAGCAACTGGCCCAGCACTCCGACCCCGGCTATGCCGAGAAGGGGCAGCTCACCGTCACCTACCTCACCGCGGCCCACCGCGCCTGCGCGCAAACGATCCGCCAATGGATGCACGAATGCGGCTTCGACGAGGTGGAGGTAGACGCCGTGGGCAACGTGGTGGGCCGCTACCACGCGGCCACGCCACAGGCACGCACCCTCCTGACCGGATCGCACTACGACACGGTGCGCAACGGCGGCAAGTACGACGGGCGGCTGGGCATCTTCGTGCCCATGGCCTGCGTGCGCGAGTTGCACCGCGCCAAGCGCCGCCTGCCTTTCGCCATCGAACTGGTGGCTTTCGCCGAAGAGGAAGGCCAGCGCTACAAAGCCACCTTCCTGGGTTCGGGCGCGCTCATCGGCGACTTCCAGCCCGAATGGCTGGAGCAGAAGGACGACAACGGCGTGACGATGCGCGAGGCCATGCGGCAGGCGGGCCTGTGCGTGGACGACATCCCCCGGCTGCGGCGCGACCCGGCGCACTACCTGGGCTTTGTCGAGGTGCACATCGAGCAGGGGCCGGTGCTGTGCGAACTCGACCTGCCGCTGGGCGTGGTCAGCTCCATCAACGGCAGCGTGCGCTATGTGGGCGAGATGGTCGGCATGGCCAGCCACGCAGGCACCACGCCCATGGACCGGCGCCACGATGCGGCCGCCGGCGTGGCAGAGCTGGCGCTGTACGTGGAGCAACGCGCCGCGCGCGACGGCGACTCGGTGGGCACCATCGGCCTGCTCCACGTGCCCGGCGGCTCCATCAACGTGGTGCCGGGGCGCTGCCAGTTCTCGCTGGACCTGCGCGCACCCACCGATGCGCAGCGCGATGCGCTGGCGCAGGACGTGCTGCAGGAGCTGCTGCGCATCGCCCAACGGCGCGGCCTGCGCTGCACGCTGGAGGAGACCATGCGCGCCAGCGCCGCGCCCAGCGCGCCGCAGTTGCAGCAGCGCTGGGCGCGCGCCGTGGCCGCACTGGGCCTGCCGGTGCACTGCATGCCCAGCGGTGCCGGGCACGACGCCATGAAGTTGCACGAGATCCTGCCCCAGGCCATGCTCTTTGTGCGCGGCGAGAACGGCGGCATCAGCCACAACCCGCTCGAATCGACCACCCACAACGACATGCAACTGGCCGTGGAGGCCTTCAACCACCTGTTGTTGCAGCTATGCATGGAGCCGACATGACCTCTCCCACCGACACCGCCATCTACGCCCGGATCGACGCCTGGATCGACCAGCATTTCGACGAGGAAGTGCGCTTTCTGCAGGCCCTGGTGCGCGTGCCCACCGACACGCCGCCGGGCAACAACGCCCCGCACGCCGAGCGCACGGCCGAGCTGCTGCAGGGCTTTGGCTACACCGCCGAAAAGCACCCCGTGCCCGCCGCCGAGGTGCAGGCCTGCGGCATGCAGTCCATCACCAACCTCATCGTGCGCCGCCCCTATGGCGATGGCGGCAGGACCATCGCGCTCAATGCCCACGGCGACGTGGTGCCGCCCGGTGAGGGCTGGACGCACGACCCCTACGGCGCCGAGATCGAGGACGGCAAACTCTACGGCCGCGCCGCGGCCGTGAGCAAGAGCGACTTCGCCAGCTTCACCTTCGCCGTGCGCGCGCTGGAGGCAGTGGCCCGCCCGACCCAGGGCGCCATCGAGCTGCACTTCACCTACGACGAAGAGTTTGGCGGCGAGCTGGGGCCGGGCTGGCTGCTCAAGCACGGCCTGACCCAACCCGACCTCTTGATTGCGGCGGGCTTTTCCTACGAGGTGGTCACCGCGCACAACGGCTGCCTGCAGATGGAGGTGACCGTGCACGGCACCATGGCCCACGCCGCCGTGCCGCACACCGGGGTGGACGCGCTGCAGGCCGCCGTCGCCATACTGAACGCGCTGTACGCCGAAAACCAGGCCTACCAAGCGCTGCGCTCGCAGGTGCCGGGCATCACGCACCCCTACCTCAATGTGGGCCGCATCGAAGGCGGCACCAACACCAACGTCGTGCCCGGCAAGGTGCAGTTCAAGCTGGACCGCCGCATGATCCCCGAGGAGAACCCGGCCGAGGTGGAGGCACGCATCCGCAGCGTGATTGCCCAGGCCCTGGAGCGCTTCAACACCGAGCGCGGCCACCAGGGTGCCAGTGCGGCACGGGCCGACATCCAGCGCCTGCTGCTGGCCCGCGCCATGACGCCGCTGCCCGGCAGCGCACCGCTGGTGCAGGCCCTGCAGAAGCACGGGCAGGCAGTGTTCGGCCACATGCCGCCCGCCGTGGGCACGCCGCTGTACACCGACGTGCGGCTGTACGCAGAGCGCGGCATTCCCGGCGTGATCTACGGCGCAGGCCCGCGCACCGTGCTCGAATCCCACGCCAAGCGCGCCGACGAGCGTCTGGAGCTGGACGACCTGCGCCGCGCCACCCAGGTGATTGCACGCAGCCTGTGGGACCTGCTGGCCTGAGAGGCTGAGAGTCTTTTTCCTACCCAAAGACACGCCACTGGTGCATACTGAAAACAGCGTTTTTTCTGAGCCCACCCATGACCCAGCCCACCCCACCAGCCGACGAACGCAAAGCCACCACCGACCGCCGCTCCGGCGCCGAGCGCAGGCAGCAAGATGCCGTGCCTGCCACCAGCTACGAGCGGCGCAACACCGTCGAGCCACGCCAGCCCGAAGTGGCCGAGCTGGAGCTGTCGCCCGAGGAGATGGAGGCCATGGGCTTCAAGCCGCCGCCACCGGCGGCGCGCTGAGCCCTTGCGGCAACGGCATGGCGGCGCCATGCCGAACGCGCGTGCTTTTTTCAAACGCACGCGCTTCAAATCCGGTATCCTGTGCGCCCTGACCACCGCCGTGGCAGCTTTTTCCCGGCGCCCCACGCGACACCTTCGCGAATGCAGGCGCCCCACGCCAGGCCCCGCACCCACCCGTGCCGGGCCCGTGCGCTGCCCGAAAACCCACGGCACCACAGCCCCGCGCTCCTGCGACCACCCACTGCAGGGGCGCTCAGGCGTCATGCCCAATCGGCATGACCTGGCCCTTGTCACCGCATTCCGATCCGCTACGCTTGTCCATCGCTCACCCGTCTCGGGAATTTCCTGTTCATCGTATGACCCAGAATCTCTCGGCCGCCGAAGCCGCCCTGCGCGATGCCGCGCGTGAATACCACCGCAACCCCAGCCGGGGCAAGATTGCGGTCACCCCCACCAAACCCCTGTCCAACCAGCGCGACCTGTCCCTGGCCTATTCGCCGGGCGTGGCCTACCCCTGCCTGGACATCCAGGCCGACCCCACCAAGGCGTTTGACTACACCTCGCGCGGCAACCTCGTGGGCGTGGTCACCAACGGCACGGCCGTGCTGGGCCTGGGCGACATCGGCCCGCTGGCGGGCAAGCCGGTGATGGAGGGCAAGGGCTGCCTGTTCAAGAAGTTTGCAGGCGTCGATGTGTTCGACATCGAACTGACCGAGCGCGACCCGGACAAGCTCATCGACATCATCGCCAGCCTGGAGCCCACGCTGGGCGGCATCAACCTCGAAGACATCAAGGCACCCGAGTGCTTCTACATCGAGCGCGAGCTGTCCAAGCGCATGAACATCCCGGTGTTCCACGACGACCAGCACGGCACGGCCATCATCTCCAGCGCCGCGCTGCTCAACGGCCTGGAGCTGGTGGGCAAGGACATTGGCGCGGTGAAGATCGCCGTCTCGGGCGCTGGCGCCGCCGCCATTGCCTGCCTGAACGTGATGGTGGGTCTGGGCGTGCGGCGCGAGAACGTGTTTGTCTGCGACTCCAAGGGCGTGATCTACGAAGGCCGCCCCGGCGGCTACGACGAATCCAAGGCCCAGTACGCGCAAAAGACCGAGGCGCGCACCCTGGCCGATGCTGTCCATGGTGCCGACGTGTTCCTGGGCTGCTCGGCCCCCGGCGTGCTCACGGCAGAAATGGTCAAGACCATGGCGGCCAAGCCCATCATCCTGGCGCTGGCCAACCCCGAGCCCGAAATCCGCCCCGAGCTGGCCAAGGCCGTGCGGCCAGACTGCATCATTGCCACGGGCCGCTCGGACTACCCCAACCAGGTCAACAACGTCCTGTGTTTCCCGTACATCTTCCGTGGCGCGCTGGACTGCGGCGCCACCAAGATCACCGAAGCCATGAAGCTGGCCTGCGTGCGCCAGATTGCCGACCTGGCCAAGGCCGACATCAGCGAAGAGGTGGCCAACGCCTACGCAGGCAAGGAGCTGACCTTCGGCCCGGACTACCTGATCCCCACGCCGTTCGACACCCGGCTGATCCTGAAGATTGCCCCGGCCGTGGCCCAGGCGGCCATGGACTCGGGCGTGGCCACCCGCCCCATCGAGGACATGGAGGCCTACAAGGAGACCCTGGCGCGCTTTGTGTACCAGACGGGCATTCTGATGCGCCCGGTCATCACCGCCGCCAAGGCCTTGCCCGACGCACAAAAGCGCGTGGCCTATGCCGACGGCGAGGACGAGCGCGCCCTGCGCGCCGCGCAAATCGCCATCGAGGACCACATTGCCCGCCCCATCCTCATCGGCCGCCCCGCAGTGATTGCGGCGCGCATTGCCAAGGCCGGGCTGCGCATGCAGCCGGGGGTGGACGTGGAGGTCTGCGACCCCTCTGACGACCCGCGCTTCCGCCAGTACTGGGAGGCCTACCATCAGATCATGAAGCGCAACGGCGCCACGCCCGAAGTGGCCAAGGCCGCCGTGCGCCGCTCCAACACCATCATCGCCTCGCTGATGGTCAAGCTGGGCGATGCCGACGCCATGATCTGCGGCCTGGTGGGCACCTACGAGACGCACCTGGAGCGCATCCACAGCATCATCGGCCATGAACCCGGTGTGGCCGACTACGCCGCGCTCAACGCGCTGATGACCGACCGTGGCCCGCTGTTCATCGCCGACACCTATGTGAACGAGAACCCCACGGCCGAGCAACTGGCCGAGATCGCCTGGCATTCGGTGCAGGAAGTGCAGCGCTTTGGCCTGCCGGCCAAGGTGGCCTTTTTGTCGCACTCCACCTTCGGTTCATCCAAGCGCGCCTCGGCGCGCAAGATGCGCGAGGCGCGCGACCTGTTCGTGGCGCGCCACCCCGAGATCGAGTGCGATGGCGAGCTGCACGGCGATGCGGCGCTGGAGCCTAGCATCCGCGCCACCTACATGGCGGACTCCACCCTCTGCGGGTCGGCCAACCTGCTGATCTGCCCGAACATCGATGCCGCCAACATCCTGTACAACGTGCTCAAGACGACAACCAGCGGCGGCGTGACCGTGGGCCCCATCCTGATGGGTGCGGCGGCCACGGCCTACATCCTCACGCCCGCAGCCACCGTGCGCCGTGTGCTCAACATGACGGCGCTGGCCGTGGCCAGTAGCGCAGCCCGCCCGCTGCGCGTCGCCTGAGCAGACGGGCCCCGGGCGCTTGCACAGCGCCTCTCAGCGGATCGACACGTCCACAAATCCCTCGACCGCAGGGAGGTGCTCTGCCAGCCACGCAGCGTCCAGCTGCAAGGCCTGGCAGATGTCTGGCGGAAGCGCGGCCACAGCCTGCTGCGCGGGCATGGGTTCTTCCAGCCCGATTTCTGCCAGCAGCATGGCCACATGCACAATGCCGCCCAGCCGCGAGAAGGGTTTGGCGGCGGTGGGGTCCTCTGCGGCGGCCAGGGCATCCACCAGGCTTTGCGGGAAGCTCCAGCGCCGGGCCAGCTCGGCCGTGACCTGCGCTTCCGAAAACCCCAGCAGCTGCAATTCGCGAGCCCAGCGCCCGCCCGCATGGTGGGGCAGTTCCTCGATCCTCGAAATATGCTCGGGCGTCTTCTGCGCAATGATCAGCTCGCCCAGACGCACCAAAAACCCTGCCAGCCAGGCCTGCTGCACATCGCTGCCCAGGGTGCGCGCCAGCCACTGCGCATAGCCTGCCGTGGCCATGCTCTCCTTCCAGAAGCTGTCGGGGTCGATGCCCGGCACGTCCTTGAACATGCCCGCCATGCAGGCGGCCAGGGCCAGCGTGCGCACCTGGTTGAGACCGACCATGGTGAGCGCGTCATCCAGCGACGCCACCTGGCGCGGCAACCCGAAGCGGGCGCTGTTGGCCAGGCGCACCAGCTTGGCCATCAATGCCGGATCGCGCGAGATCGCCACGCGCACCTTCTCAAACGGTATGTCCTCGTCGCGCATGGTGGCGATGAGATCCTTGGCCACCCCGGGGATGGTGGGCAATTGGACGCTTTCGAAAAACTCTGTCAGATGTGGCATGGCACGAACCCTCCTTGGTATGGCTTCTGAAGGGGTTGTACCACTGGCGCACAGGCCCGCCATGCGTGTTTGCCCGATGGCCAGGCAGCCAACGAAATGTTGAGCAAAAACGGCTTTAGCGCCGCAAATACGGCGCGAGCAGCTATTATTTTGATAGCAAATCAGCGCATCGCCAGCGTCAGCGCGAAGCCACCAGCAGTTGCACGAACATCTGCACCTTGGGGCGGCATTCCTCGCTGATGTCGGTGAACTCCATGCCCGCAATCCAGCGGCCGCGCTCCTGCTTGACCTTGATGACACGCGCGTACACCCCCACGGCACGGAAGTCCACCAAGGCCAGTTCAAACTCCAGCTGAAGCACCCGCTGGGGTTCGATGCGCTCGGGAAGCTCCAGCATCAGGCCGTGGTAACCCATGTCCAGAATGGTGGCGTGGATGATGCGCGGCTGCACATCGTCCCCTTCCACCAACTGGCACAGGCAGGGCACGCGGGTCTGCGCCCGGTGGCTGCGGCGGAAATCCTGTCGCGGCACCTTGAGCCTGCGGGCCGGAATGGCCACCAGCTCACGCATGTCCACGGGCTCGCTGTGGCCCTTGACCCACACCTGCATCGGCGCCGTGGCCGACACCAGGTTCCAGCAGCGCTGGTAGGTGAACTCGCTCATCAGAATCTGCCCGCGCATGCTGAAGGCCTCGATGCGCGAGGCCAGATTCACTTCTTCCCCAATCACGGTGTATTGCGAAAAGAGGTCAGAACCAAAGCGCCCGGCCATCACCGTGCCGGTATTGACGCCGATACCAAGAAACACCTGGGGCACGCGCTCGCGCAGGTGCTCCAGGTTCAGGTCGCGCATGGCCAGCTGCATTTCCACCGCACAGACCAGCGCACGCTCGACATGGTCGATCTCGCCCGGCACATCGCTGAAAACCACGCGGATGGAATCCCCCAGAAACTGCTCGATGGTGCCCTGGTGCCTGAACACCACGGCACTCAGCCGCGCCAGGCAGCGGTTGAGCACCGCCACCACTTCCTGCGCAGACCGGGTGGCGGCCAGCACAGTAAAGCCGCGCAAATCGGCCAGCAGCAAGGTCACCTCGTGCACCCCCGCCAGGCTGGCCGCCTGGGCACCGCGCGCCGAGGCCTCCAGCAGCAAGGTCTGCATCTCGTCCTGGGCCTGCGGGGACAAAGGGGAGCCGGTCTCGCGGGCAACCAGCGCCTGCAGGCGACCGACAAGCTCATTCACGGGGGTATTCGACATCAAAAACGCTCCAGACAGGAACCGCGCGGGCGCACCGGCAAACGGGAGATCCAGAATAGTGTCCCAGCCGCACTGCGGTCAAGTCGTCCGGGAAGAAAACAACAGGGGCCACGCGCCCGCCCGCTAGAATACGCGCCTCGGAGACTTGGGTGAGCGGTTTAAACCAGCAGTCTTGAAAACTGCCGACGGGCAACCGTCCGTGAGTTCGAATCTCACAGTCTCCGCCACCTCCTTACAACACCACGGGCCCTTGCGGCCCGTGGTCGTTTTCAGGGCTTTGCCAGCACCACGGCAAACCACTGCCGCGGGTCGGTCCAGGCCTGCGCCTGGGTAAACCCCGCATCGCGCAGCAGCATCACAAAGTCCTGCACGCGGTATTTGTAGCTGTTTTCGGTGTGGATTCGCTCGCCCTGCGCAAAGCAGCGCTTGCCGCTGCGCCAGCACACCTCCAGCGCCTGCGCCGCCTCCAGGTGCATTTCGATGCGCGACTGCGCCGCGTTGAAGAACGCCCGGTGGTGCCACTGGTGCGGATCAAAGTCGGCACCGATCAGGCGGTTGACGTGGTCGAGCAGGTTGCGGTTGAAGGCGGCCGTCACGCCCGCCGCATCGTCGTAGGCCGCGTTGAGCACCGCAGCGTCCTTGACCAGATCGACACCCACCAACAGCGCACCGTCCGGGCCCAGCACCGCGCGCATGCGCGCCAGCAAGGCCTGGGCCTGTGGCGGGTCGAAATTGCCGATGGACGAGCCGGGATAGAACACCAGCCGCCGCGCCGTGGGCACCTGCGCGGGCAGGGCCCAGTCGCCGGTGATGTCGGCCACCACCGCGTCGATGGGCAGGTGCGCAAAGGCCTGGCGCATGCCAGCTACCGCAGCCTGCATGAAGGCCTCGGAGATGTCCACCGCCACATAGTGCCGCGCCTGGATCAGCGTACACAGTGCGCGCGCCTTGTGGCAGTTGCCCGCGCCCAGCTCGATCACCGTGCGCCCTGGGCCCAGGGCCTGCGCCATGGCGGGCGCGTGCGCAGCCATGATGGCCTGCTCGGTGCGCGTGGGGTAGTACTCGGGCAGACGGGTAATGTCTTCAAACAGCGCCGAGCCACGCGCGTCGTAAAAATACTTCGGCGCAATGGTGGCCGGTGTTTGCAGCAGCCCGGTGACGATGTCCGGGTAGTCCGAAGAGGTCGTGGGTTCCATGGTGCGGTGTTGCAGGGTACGCGATTGCCATGACAAACGCAAAGCGGCCCGGCAAGGCCGAATCCATAATGGCCCCACGCGTTTGGAACCCCTTGACTTTCGCAGGAGCCCGCCCATGCCGCATGCCCGCTTTCTCCAAGGCACCGCCCTGGCCCATGCCCTGCGCGAGAGCCGCCAGCGCACCTGGTCACTGGTGGACGACCTGAGCCCCGCGCAATGGCTGCCGCCCCACCAACTGGGCGTGAACCCGGTGGCGTGGGAACTGGCGCACACCGCCTGGTTTGCCGAGTTTTGGATACTGCGCGGCCCACACCATTGCGATGATCAGGGCTTTGTGCACGCAGCACAGCCCGCACGCCACGCGGGGCCGGATGCGGTGCTCGACTCTGCCCGCCTGGCGCACGCCCAGCGCTGGACGGCAACGCTGCCCACACGCGAGCAACTGCGCACCATGCTGGACGGGCAATTACTAGCCTGTATCGACGCACTGCCCGCTATAGGAGACGACGCCGCGCTCTACTTCCACCGCCTGGCCCTGTTCCACGAAGATATGCACGCCGAGGCCTATTGCTGGATGCGCGCGGCGCTGGCCTACCCCGCACCTGCGGGCGTGGCGCTGCCCCAAGTGGCGCCCGCCCAGCCACTGGCCGTGCCTGCCGCCGCCGCCACCATCGGCTGGCCTGCTACCGAGCTTGGCTTTGCCTTCGACAACGAAAGCCCGACATTGCCCGTGGCGCTGAACGCCTTTGAAGTCGACAGCGCCCCGGTGCGCGCCCTGGACTTTGCACGCTTTGTGGATGCGGGTGGCTATGACGATGCGCGCTACTGGCCCGCCGCCGCCGGGGCGTGGCGCGCCCAGTCGCCGTGCAAGCACCCGCAGCGCTGGCGGCGCACGGCACAAGGCCACTGGCAAATGCGCTGGTTTGACCAATGGGTGGATTTGAGCGAAGCCCTGCCCGCCCTGCACGTCAATGCCTTCGAGGCCCAGGCCTACTGTCTGTGGGCCGGGCGACGCCTGCCCACCGCCCCCGAATGGGAGCACGCCGCCGCAACGCTGGGCGCTGTATTCCACTGGGGCCACAGCGTGTGGGAGTGGACGGCCAGCGACTTTGCGCCCTACCCCGGCTTCACCCCCGGCCCCTACCACGCCTACTCACAGCCCTGGTTTGGCACCCACCACGAACTGCGCGGCGGCGCCTTCGCCACCCACGCGCGCATGCACCACAGGCGCTATCGCAATTTTTTTCAGCCGCACCGCAGTGATGTGTTTGCGGGGTTCAGGACGGTGGCATTGTGAAGGATTGATGCCACCAGCATCAGCATGAAGCCGTCCTGATCCTGTGATCACATGGTGTTCAACCGGTTGCACGGCAACGATCAGGCAGCAGCAATCTGACAAAGCCTGAACGGCAAGCCCACATTCGCATCTCTCCCAGCCCCGTTTACAAGCAATTATCCAAAGCAGATAATTATCAACGTCAAATAAATAGAACTAACCCATGTCCCCCACCGCCCTGTACCGCCGCAACCAGTACGCCGCAGACCTGGCCCAGCAGTTGCTCAAGCCCACGGCTTTGCAGGTGCAGGTGCGTTCTGGCGTGTTTCTTTCGGGCATTCGGCGCATCGGCAAAACCACCTTTTTGCGGCAAGACCTGGTGCCCGCGCTGGAGGCCATGGGGGCCTTGGTGATTTACGTGGACTTATGGGTAGACCGCAGCAAGAGCCCGGCGGCGCTGGTGCACGAGGCGGTGCGGGCCACGCTGGCCGACCTGGCGGCGCCCGGCAGCACGTTGCTGCAGCGCTTCAAGGGCTTGAATGTGGGTGCAGCGGGGTTCACCTTCGGCTTTCAGGCGGACGCCGTGGGCAAACCGGGCGGGGCCACGCTGGCCGAGGTGCTGACCGAGCTGGTGGACAAAGTCAAAACCGATGTGGTGCTGATCATGGACGAAGTGCAGCAGGCGCTGGGCACCGAGGACGGCAACAACCTGCTGTTTGCCCTGAAGGCGGCGCGCGATGCCGTCAATACCCGGCCCAGCACGCCGGGGTACCTGCTGTTTCTGGGCACGGGCTCGCACAAGTCCCTGGTGGCCGACATGGCCACGCGGCGCACGCAGCCGTTTGCGGGGGCCGTGTCTGCCAGCTACGAGCCCTTGGGGGCAGACTTTGTGCGCTGGAAGCATGAGCAGCTGCGGCAGATGCCGGGCATCAAGCTGCCGTCGCCCGAGGTGATGCACCAGGGCTTTGTGGCCGTGGGCCAGCGCCCCGAGGAATTGCAGAACGCCCTGGTGCTGCTACAGGCGCGCCCCGAGAGCCCCGACATGGCATTCCCCATCATCTGCACCACGCTGGCGGCAGCGGCGTCCGAGGTGGAGATCGCCACCATCGAATCGCTGGGTGCCTTGGCGCGTGCGCTGTTTGAGCGCGTTGTGCAGGGCAGCGAGTCGGGCGAATCGGGCCTGTTTTCGGCCGATGCGTTGCGCCAGTATGCCGAGCAGATCGGCATGGTGGTGGACACACCGCAGGTGCAGAACATGGTGGAGCGGATGATTGCGGCCAACCTCATTCACCGGCAATCGCATGGCGTCTATGCCGTGGCCGATCCGTTTGTGCGCCAGGCGTGGCAGCAGCGCAAGGCCATGCAGTTGCCGCGCGCGTAGTCAGCCAGCGAAGGTCGTCAACGCGTGGTCAGGCGGACACGCCGCACATCACTTTCCCCAAAAAGCATCCTCTTGCGCTGGGTCGCTGGAGAACAGCTTCACTTCCACGATCTTGCCGCCGTCGATGCGGATCAGATCCACACCGGCTTGCTTCATGGTGTGGCCATTGGCCTCGCCCGCAAATTCGAGGGTGATGGCAACCCAGTCGCCGTTGGCCATGTAGTGGTCGGCGCGGGTGATGGCGAAGCTGCCTTTGGAGACTTCCATCATCGCGCCCAGCATGGGGCCGACAGCGGCCATGCCTCGGTGTGTGCCGGAAAAGCGGTTCTTGCCCGGCTGGTGCCAGACCACGTCGGGCGAAATGAGGCTGCCCAGAGTGGCCTGGTCGCCGGTTTGTACGGCCTTGATGTAAGCCTTGGCGATGTCGATGGTGCTTGTGGTGTGTTGGGTCATGGTCTTCCTTGGTTGAGTGGCTGTGAAGTGATTTGATAAGGTAATTATTGGACGTAGTAGGCCTATTTGCACGGTATAAATCCGACTATTTATGATCGATGTTGGACATTTTGGATGGAATTTTCTCAATGGGTAGTACAGTCCGGGTGCAGGACATACACCCATGAAAACGGACATCCAACCCCTCGGCTACCGACCCCAAACCCCCACGCCACTGGACTTGGAAGTGTTTTCGGTGGCCGACCTGCGCCACCGGGCCAAGGAAGAATTGCGATTCACCCATCGCTATGAGTTCCACACGGTGGTGTGCGTCACGCAGGGCACCTGCACCCAAATGGTGGATTTCAAGTCGATCGCCTGTGCGCCGGGCTCGTTGTTGGTGGCGCGGGCTGGCCAGGCCCACAACTACGGGCCGCACGAGGATTGGGATGGCTGGAACCTGCTGTTCCGCCCCGAATTTGCCTTGCCGGTTTCCACCACCACGCACGATCGCAAGCTGGCGCTGGACTTTGAGCGTCTGCCCGAACACATGGCCCTTGGCGACACCGACCTGCGCATGGCCATGGCCTTGTTTGAGCAAATGCGCGAGGACACGCTGATGGATGCGCCGCAGGACGATGTGCACAGCCTGCTGCGCCATCAGCTCCATACGCTGTTAACCCGCCTGCGCATTCTGCAAGGCAAGCGGCACCCGCAGGCGCCGCTGGTATCGCCCGCAGCGCAGCGCTTTCAGCGGTTTCAGCAGCTGGTGGAACAGCGTTTTGCACAGTGGCACCAGGTGGTGGACTATGCCGACCAACTCGGCTACACCGAAAAAAGCCTGGCACGCGCAGTGGCTGCGGCAGCGGGCACCACCGCCAAAGCCTTCATCGCCGCGCGCATCAATCTGGAGGCCAAGCGCCTGCTGGTGCATACGGACCAGCCCATCGCCACCCTGGCCGAGAAGCTGGGGTTTGACGAGGCCACCAACTTCAGCAAATTCTTCAAGCGCGAGGTCGGTTGCACCCCGGCAGAGTTTCGCAAGGGGCAACAGGTTTAGGCATCAAATGCCGGTCTAGCCCTCGTGGAATAAGCAACTATTGCTATTCTATTGATAGCATGCTCACCACCGAGCCGTGGCAAACCGCTGCACCAGAAAGTCCAGCAGCGCGCGCACTGCGGGCGACAAATGCTTGCGCGAGGGATACAGCGCGTAGATGGCCATATCGGGCACTTTCCATGCGGGAAGCACCTGCTGCAGGCTGCCGTCCTGCAGGTGCGGATTGGCCAGGTAGGTCGGTTGCAGCGCGATGCCACCGCCCGCCAGCGTGGCCCGCAGCAAGGCCGTGGCCTCGTTGGCGCTGAAGTGGCTGGCCACGCGAACCTCGGCGTGTCCGTTCCCGCGGGACAGTTTCCAGGTGCTTTTGCCAAAGTTGGCATAGCTCAGGCAACGGTGCGTGGCCAGGTCGGCGGGGGTCTGCGGCCGCCCGTGCGCGGCCAGGTACGCCGGTGAGGCCACCAGCACCGAGGTGCACGGTGCCAGCAACCGGCCAACCAGCATCGGGTCGGGCTCGGCGCTGATGCGGATCGCCAGGTCAATGCGCGCCTCCACCAGGTTGAGCGCCCCTTCGCTGGCGTTGAGGTCGATCTTGAGCTGGGGATGGCTCGCCAGAAAGTCCACCACTGCAGCCGCCATCTGCGCGTAAGCCAGTGACATGCTGCAGGTAATGCGCAGTTGGCCGCGCAGTTCGTCGCCGCGGCTGAGCGTCTCTTCCTCCACGTTCTCCATCAGCGCCAGCATCTGCTGGCTGCGGCGCAGGCAACTCTCGCCCGCATCGGTCAGCGTCACGCTGCGGGTGGTGCGCTGCAACAGGCGTGCCCCCAGCCACTGCTCCAGCGCGCCCACATAGCGCGTCACCATGGCGCGCGACATGTCCAGCTTGTCGGCCGTGGCGCTGAAGCTGCCACTGCTGGCTACTTCCACGAAAACCTGCATGGCGGTCAATCTGTCCATTATTTGATCGATATGTGAAACAGTAATGGCCAAATTATGCAGTTTATCTGTTCGTTTATTGAAATTACAGTTCACTCCAACGCTACCGAGCGTCATTTCAAACCACCCACAGGAGCTACTCCATGATCCGCACCACCGTTATCGCCGCCTCCCTGGCCATTGCCTTCTCCGCCCACGCCGCCCAGCCCCTGACCGTCAAGGTCTACAACGCCGGCGCGGCCAGCTTCAACGTCAACTCCACCCTGGTGTATGGCGAAAAAGACGCCCTGGTGATCGACGCGGGCTTCACCCGCGCCGACGCCCTGCGCATTGCCGCCAACGTGCTCGACAGCGGCAAGCAACTGACCACCATCTATGTGAGCCAGGCCGACCCAGACTACTACTTCGGCGTGGAAACCTTGAAGGAAATATTCCCCCAAGCCGACGTGGTTAGCACCCCCGCCGTGCTGGAAAAGCTGAACGCCAAACTGGCGGGCAAGATCGCGTTCTGGGGCCCCAAGATGGGTGCCAACGCACCACGCAAGCCCGTAGTGCCGCGCGCGCTCGTTGGAAACACGCTCACGCTGGAAGGCCAGACGATTGAAATCCGTGGCACACAGGGCCCATTGGCGCACCGCCCCTACGCCTGGATTCCGTCCATCAAAACCATTGCGGGCAACATCGGCGTGTTCGGCAACGCGCATGTGTGGACCGCCGACACGCAAACCCCGGCCCTGCGCGCCGCCTGGGTGGCACAGTTGGACGAGATGGCCGCGTTGCAGCCCGCCTTGGTGGTACCCAGCCACATGGCTGCGGGCACGGCACTGGACGCCAGCGCCATCGGCTTCACCAAAGACTACCTGCTCACCTTTGAGAAAAACCTGGCCGCCAACCCCACCAGCGCGACACTGGTCGGTGCCATGAAAAAATCCTACCCCCAGCTGACCGACGGGGCCATGTCCTTGGACATCGGTGCCAAGGTCAACACGGGCGAGATGAAGTGGTAACGAGATAGCCCGATGCGCACCACCGTTACCTATTTGTTCGACCCCCTGTGCGGCTGGTGCTATGGCGCTTCGCCCGCGATCCAGCAGCTGGGCCAGCAGGAAGACATCCAGCTGGAACTGGCGCCCACCGGCCTGTTTGCGGGCGGGGGGCGCAGCATGGACGCCGCCTTTGCTGACTATGCCTGGTCTAACGATGTGCGCATTGCCAAGCTCACCGGCCAGCGCTTTACCGAGGCCTACCGCAGCCAGGTGCTGGGCCGCCACGGCAGCCGTTTTGATTCGATGCCCGCCACGCTGGCACTCACCGCTGTGTCCTTGTCCGCACCCCAACGCGAACTGGAAACGCTCAAGCTGCTGCAGGAGGCACGCTATGTACAGGGGCTGGACATTTGCGACGAGGCGGTGGTGCTGACACTGCTGCGGGCGCTGGACTTGAGCGCCGCAGCGAACCGCTTGGCCGCCAAAGACGCCGAGCTGGAGGCGGCCAACACCGCGCGTATTCGCAAAGCACGGGGCTGGATGCAAACCTTGGGTGTGCAGGGCGTGCCCGCCCTGGTAGTCAGCGCGGGCCAGGACAGTCGGCTACTGAGCGGGAGTGTGCTGTATGGGGGCTTGGATGAGCTGTTAAACCAAATCACCGCAGCTACCACTTCACGATGCCGCGCGTGACCCGCACGCCACCGACCAGCATGGAGCCGCCATAGTCTTTGGTCAGGCGCAGCAAGGTGGCATGGAAGCCCTCGTTCGCAAACGCCGCCTCGACCTCCCGCACCATGGCGCGTGGCAGGCCCTTGCGCAGCAGGCCCATGGAGGCATCGATCCAATCGGCCTTGCGGCATGCCTCCACCACCTCGGCGTGGGGGCCACGGTAGGGGAATACCTTGTGGTGCCAGTGGATGGCAGCGCGCAGGGACTCGGGGTCCAGACCCCAGCCGAAGGCCTGGTTGTCGGCCAGTGCCACCGCCTCCGAGGGCTCCAGGTAGGCTAACTCACGGTCGGTCCACAAGCCGATGTCGTGGTAGGCAAACGCTGTTTCCACCAGACGCGCATGCTGCGGTGCCTGGCCCAGGAAGTGCATGGCGTAGGTGATGGCGCGGTACACATGGTTGCGGTAGCCCGCAAGGTCTGGGCCGATGGCATCGGCATAGCGCCCAAGAATGGCATCTACGTGAGGGCGATGGGTTTGGATCAGGATGGTTGTCATCGGGGGTCTGTGGTGCAAGTTGGGTCAGGCCGCAAGCAATCTTTGAGCCGACAGTACCTCCACCCGGTCGCGCAGGGCGCTGATCGCAATGGCGTGGATCATCGGATCCACCGTGGTGCACAGGTCTTCCAGCACACACACGGTGTAGCCCTGGGCCTGGGGCGAGAGCGCGGTGTGGGTAACGCAGTTGTGGGTCATCATGCCGCACAGCCACAGGCTGTCCACCCCCAGCGCGGCCAGGGTGGCGTGCAATGTGGTGTTCAAGAAGCTGTCGGCATGGCCCTTGACGACCACCGGTGCGTCGGGCGCGGCGGCGCGCAGCAGGGGGTGGATCTGCACGCCCTCGGTGTCGGCATTGAAAAACGGGGACGACCCCTTTGCCACGTGCTGCACCAGCACCACGGGCAGCCCTTGCGCCTGCGCGCTGCGCACGGCCCGCACGGTGCGCTCCAGCACGGCCTGGGTGTCATGCAGCGGGTAGGCACCGGTGGGAAAGTAGTCGTTTTGCACATCGATGACGATCAAGGCGGCTTGGGGCATGGGGAAACTCCAGGGTAGGGTGAAGGGATGCCCCGTATGGTGCGCCGGACGCCTGCTGGGCGCGAGTGGCCTGATGGCCAAGTTGCGATAGCATCGGGCCAACATGCCCACACCACCTACCCGAACCCTGCGCCCTGTACCGGCCACCACGCCCCAGCGCGTGGCTGTGCTGGCGTTTGACCGCATCAGCCCGTTTCACCTGTGCGTGCCCAGCATCGTGCTGGGCGAGGCGTCGCCCCATTTCGATGTACGCGTGGTGGCCATGGAAAGCGGAGCGCTGCGCACCACGGCGGGATTCAGCATCGCCACCGACCACGGGCTGGAACTGCTGGCCCTGGCCGATGTGGTGATCGTGCCCACCTGGCGCGATGTGCACGAGCGCGCCCCGGAAGCGGTGCTGCAGGCCCTGCGCGACGCCCATGCGCGCGGCGCGGTGCTGGTGGGGCTGTGCCTGGGGGCTTTTGTGCTGGCGCAGGCCGGGGTGCTGGACGCCCGCCGTGCCACCACGCACTGGGCCTGCGCGGCGGCATTGGCGCAGCAGCACCCCACGGTGCAGGTGGACGCCAGCGTGCTCTATGTGCAAGACGGCAAGGTGCTCACCTCGGCCGGTACCGCTGCCGCACTGGACTGCTGCCTGCACCTGCTGCGCAGCACGGCCGGGGCTGCGGTGGCCAACCACGCGGCGCGCATGCTGGTGTTGGCACCGCACCGCAGCGGCGGGCAGGCCCAGTTCATCGAATGTGCGGTGAGCGCGCAGCAGCCGCGCAGCGCGCGCATGGGCCAATTGCTCGAAGGCTTACTGGCCGACCTGGCCCACACGCCCACGCTAGACGAAGTGGCGCAGCAACTTCACATGAGCCGGCGCACCTTCAGCCGCCAGTTCCGCGCCGCCACCGGCATGGCCCTGGGGCCATGGCTGGCGCAGCAGCGCCTGGCGCGGGCGCAGCAGTTGCTGGAGACTTCGGATGCGCCGCTGGACGCCGTGGCCGCCCAGTGCGGCCTGGGCAGCGCCCAGAACCTGCGCCTGCAGTTTCGAAAGGCACTGGGGCTCACGCCGCAGCAGTGGCGGCAGCAGTTTCATACATAAAAACGGCTCTAGCGCTTATTCAGCAAGCGCGAGCAGCTATTAAATTAATAGCATTATTCTGCCGCCTGGCGTAGCGTGTCCACCACCGGGCGGCGCAGCACTTCGCGCAGGCCCCACCAGCCGGCCATCAGGGCCAGCACGGCGCCTGCCAGGCCACCCGCCACGGGCACCAGGGGGGAGGCGGTCCAGGTGAACTCGAAGGCGAAGCGCGCCAACGCCCAGCCCACGGCCACGGCGACGCAGCTGGCCAACACGCCCGCCAGCAGGCCCACGCCTGCCAGCTCGGCACGCTGCACCTGGCCCAGCAGGCTGGCGCGTGCGCCCAGGGCGCGCATGATGGCGTATTCGCGCGCACGCTCCTCGCGCGTGGCGGTCACGGCGGCAAACAGCACCACCAAGCCGGCGGCCAGGGTGAAGCCGAACAGGAATTCGACCGCGCGCACCACCTGGTCGAGCACGGTCTGCACCTGCGTGAGCGTCGCGCCCATGTCCACGTTGGTGATGTTGGGGAATTGGCGCACCAGGGCGTTGTCAAACCCCGCCTGCTCAGGGGCGCGGTAGGCCGCCAGGTAGGTAAGCGGCACATCGGGCACCTGTGCCACCGGGAACATCACAAAGAAGTTGGCGCGCATGGAGGCCCAGTCCACCTTGCGCAGTGAGGTGATGCGCGCCTCGTGCTGCACGCCCGCGATGTCAAAGCGCAGGCGGTCGCCAAGCTTCAGGCCCAGGGTCTGGGCCAGACCGTCTTCCACGCTGGCGCCGTCCTGTTCGCCGGGCGTCCAGCGGCCAGCCACCACCTGGTTGTGCGGGGGTTGCTCCAGGGCGTTGGAGAGGTTGAACTCGCGCTCCACCAGGCGCTGGGCGCGGTCCTGGGCAAAGCTGTCGGGGCCAATGGGCTGGCCGTTCACGGCCACCAAGCGGCCACGGATCATGGGGTACCAGTCGTAGCGGCGCACGCCTGCGTCCTGCAGGTTCTGGCGGAAGGGCTCGGACTGGTCGGGCTGGATGTTGATGACAAAGCGATTGGGCGCGTCGGGCGGCGTGGCCTGGCGCCAGCTGGCGATCAGGTCGGTGCGCAGCAGCACCAGCAGCACCAGCGCCAGCAGCCCCACGGCCAGGCTGCTGACCTGCACCACGGCGTAGGCCGGGCGCGCGGCAATCTGGCGCGTGGCCAGCACCATCCAGCGCGGGGCGGTGGATTCATTCACGCTGCGGCGCAGTGCATGCACGGCCAGCCAGCTCAGCAGGGCAAACAGGCCCACGGCCGCACCAAAGCCCCCCACGGCAATCAGGCCCAGCCGCAGATCGCTGCTGACGGTGAGCAGCAGCGCGGCAAATCCCGCCACGCCCAGCCCCAGCACCGCCAGCGATGCCGGGCGCAGCGCGCCCACGTCGCGCCGGATGACGCGCAGCGGCGGCACCTGGGCCAATTGCAACACGGGCGGCAAGCCAAACGCGGCCAGCAGCGTCAGGCCCACGCCCAGCCCCAGGCCCAGGGGCCACAGGCTGGGTGCGGGCAGGCCGCTTTCCACCAGCCCGGCCAGCAGCAACACAAACACGTAGTGCACGCCATAGCCCAGCAGCAAACCGGCCAGGCTGGCGGCCAAACCCACGAGCAAAAACTCGACCGCATAGCTGCCCGCAATGGCGCGCTGGCTCAGGCCCAGCACGCGCAGCATGGCGGCGGCGTCCAGGTGCGCAGCGGCAAAGCCGCGTGCGGCCAACGCCACGGCCACGGCCGACAGCAGCGCGGCCAGCAGCGCCACCAGGCTGAGGAACTTTTGTGCGCGCTCCAGCGTTTGCTTCATCTCGGGGCGGCCCGATTCAATGGATTCGAGCCGCACGCCGCGCACGCCGGGGCGCTGGGCCTCTTGCTCGGCCCAGGTGCTGAACTCGCGCACGGCGCGCGGCTCGCCCGCCACGGCAAAACGGTAGGTCAGGCGGCTGGCAGGCTGCACCAGGCCGGTGGCAGCCACATCCGCCGCGTTGACCATGACGCGCGGCGCAAAGGCCATGAAGCCCGCACCCCGGTCGGGCTCGACCACGATGATGCGCGCGATGCGCAGGCTGGCGTCGCCCAGCAGCAGCGGGTCGCCCATGCGCAGGCCCAGGGCGTCGAGCAGCGGCGCATCGACCCACACCTCGCCGGGCGCAGGGATGTCGCGGGTGCTGGCGGCGGCGTCTCCGGGGACTGCAGCGACCTTCAGGCTGCCGCGCAGCGGGTAGCCGGGCTCCACGCTCTTGAAAGCCACCAGGCGGGCAGCGCCACCCCTCTCGTCGGTCGCGCGGCCCATGGTGGGGAAGCCCAGCGTGGTCACGGTCTGCAGGCCCAGGGCGCGGGCGCGTTCGACAAACGCGGCAGGTGTGGCGTTGTCGCTGGCCACCACGGCGTCGCCGCCCAGGATTTGCAGTGCGTCGCGCTGCAGGCCGCCGTTCAGCCGATCGGCAAAAAAGGCCACCGAGGTGAGCGCGGCCACGGCCAGCGTCACGGCCACGGCCAGCAGGCGCAGCTCGCCCGCACGCCAGTCGCGCAGCAGGGTGCGCCAGCCCAGCGCAAAAAAGGAAGCGTTCATGGGCGTGACCTTAACAGTGGGGGTGCTCACTCCCAGCGCATGGCCGCAATGTCGTGCACCACCAGGGGGTAATTCATCCACACGCCGCGCAGCCCCTTGCGCGCCACGGTGGCCACCTGGGGGGCAAAGATCCAGGCGTTGGCGGCGTCTTCGGCCAGGTGGCGCTGCATTTGCGCAAACACACGGTTGCGCTCGCGCGGGGTGCCGGCCAGCGCGTGGCGCGCGGCCAGGTGGCGAAACTCGGGGCTGTCGTAGCCGAAGTAATAGAAGGGGTCGGTGTAGATGAGGTAGTCCAGCGACTCGACATGGGTGATGAGGGAGAGATCGAACTGCCCCTTGAACACCCCGCCCAGCCACTGCGACCACTCCACGGTTTCCAGGCGCAGCTCAATGCCCACCTTGGCCAGGTCGGCGGCAATGAGCGGGCCGCCCTCGCGGGCGTAGGGTGTGGGCGGCAGCGTCAGCGTCAGCCGCAGGGGAGTGGCCACGCCAGCCTCGCGCAGCAGGCTGCGGGCACGCTCGGGCGCGTAGGGGTACTGCCCCGCCAGGTGCACGTAGCCCTGATCGGTGGGCGCAAAGTGGCTGCCAATGACCCGGCCCCGCCCCTCCAGCACCTTGCGGATGAAGCCCTCGCGGTCGATGGCGTGCGTGATGGCGCGGCGCACCCGCACGTCGTCCAACGGCTTGCGCCGGTGGTTGATGGCCACCATGCCCTTGGCCCCGGACGAGCCGACCAGCACCTGGTAGCGACTGTCACCCTGGAAATGGCCCACATCCTGCGTCGCCAGGTTGAAAAACAGGTCGATGGAGCCCGAGCGGAACGCCGCCTCCTGGGCCTTGGCATCGTGGATGAAGTGGAACACCGCGCGCTCCATGCCCACCTGCGCGGCGTGGCGGTAGGTGTCGGCCTTGAGCAGGGTGATGGACTGGCCCCGGTCCCACTGCCCGAACCGGTACGGGCCGGTGCCGACTGGGTGGCTTGCTGCCTGGCCCGCACTGGCCGGGTGCAGGATCACGGCCGTGCTCTCGCCCAGGCGGAACAGCAGGTGCACATCCGGTCGCTCCAGGTTCAGCACCACGGTGTGGGCGTCGGGTGTGTCGATGCGGGCGATGTTGTCGAACAGCGCCTTGCGCGCCTTGTTGGTGGAGCCCGGTGCCTTGGCGCGCTCGAAGCTGAAGCGCACGGTGTCGGCGTCCAGCACGGCGCCGTCGTGAAAGCGCACCCCACGCCGCAGCTTGAACACGTGCACCAGTGCGCTGGCGTCCTGGCTCCAGGACTGGGCCAGCAGGGGGCGCACGTCGCCGTTTTCCTCGATGCGGGTGAGCCCTTCCAGCACGTTGTAGTGCACCACTTCGCCAATGGCGGCCGACGCGGCCATGGTGGGGTCCAGGCTGTCGGGCTCCAGCGACAGGCTGATCGACACCGAGGGCCCGCTTCGCACCTGCGCCGTGGCCAGGCCCGGCGGTGCCAGGCACAGACACAGCCCAGCGACCCAGGCCCCCACCCAACGGGAAACAGTCAAGAATCGGTGCAAGACGCTGGCCTCCGTGTTCGCCGCACACGCCCTGCAAGGCAGCGCAGGACGTAACAAATAATCTCAAAGTGTGACATAGAATGGGCCTCGCCCACCCGGCTGCGGCCCTTCGATCGGTGCCTGCAATGCCCCGGTGCACCCCGCCCCTGCCCCTGGTGTCATGCCCTCACTCCGTACCTTGCGCCAACGCAAAGCCCCGCCGTGGTTCTGGTGGGTGCTGGGCCTGGGACTGCTGGTACTGGCGCTGGCGGTGTGGGCGCTGCTGGCCACCTACCGCGACCGCGAACAACGCTTGCGGCACCAGGTCGAGGGCGAACTGCAGGCCATCGGCCAGTTGCAGGTGCGCAGTGTGGCCGAATGGCGCGAGCGCCAGACCTCCCAAGCCATGGCACTGGCCGACGACACGGCATTTGCCCAGTGGGTGGCGCGCTGGATCCAGTTTCCCGGCCTGGAACAGGAAAACCCGGTGCGCGAACGCCTGCGCATCCTGGAAGAGCGGGCGCGCTACACCGCTGCCTATTTGCTCGATGCCCGAGGCAACCTGCTGCTGACACCCGGTGGCGATGTGTTCGCCCAGGCACCACAGGCCGAGCGCGAAGCCCTGCAGCAGGCGCTGGCGCAGGCCGAACCCGTGCTCGTGGAGCCGCGCAACGACGCGTTCTTTGCCTTTCCGTTCTTCAGCGTGCTGGTGCCGCTGTACGACGACGCCACGCCGGTGGGTGGGCTGTGGCTGGTGACCGATGTACGCGCCACGCTGTTCCCGCTGCTGGAGTTCTGGCCCACGCGCAGCCAGACCGCAGAGTCGTTCCTGGCCCAGCGCAGCGGCGAGGAAGTGCAGGTGCTCAGCCCCCTGAAGCACCGCCCCGACGCCCCACTGGGCCTGCGCCTTCCCATGTCGCACACCGACAACCCGGCGGTGCAGGCGTTCATGGGCAGCCGGGGCATCGTGTATGGGCGCGACTACCGCGGCCAGCCGGTGCTGGCCGCCGTCAACGCCGTACCCGATACCCCCTGGGTGCTGGTCTCCAAGGTGGACCAGGAGGAAGCCCTGGGTGACCACCTGCGCCGTGAATGGCTGGCCCTGAGCCTGCCGCTGAGCCTGGTGGTGGTGCTGGTCGGCTTGGCAGGCACCTATTGGCAGTGGCGCGCGCGACTGCGCGAACGTGCCCTCAAGCAAGAGTTGGAGCGCAACATGCGCTGGCTCGAAAGCGCCCAGCAGGCCGCCTCCGTGGGCTTTTTTGCCTGGGACGCACTCGGCCAGGAGTTCTTCCTCTCGCGCATTGCGCGCCAGATCTACGGCCTGCCCGCCGCCGGACGCATCGGCCTGCGCACCTGGATCGAAGCCCTGCACCCGGACGACCGCAAGAACGTGCTGGCCCGGCATGGCAAGTCGATGGAAGAGCGCATGCCCCTGAGTGCGCAGTACCGCATCGTGCGGCCCGGCGACCAGCCATTGCGCTGGGTGCAGGTGTGGGGCGAGTTCGAAGGCGACCCGGCGCCCGGCGGCAACGCCTGGCTGACCGGCACCGTGCAGGACATCACCGAGCGCAAGCTGGCAGAAGAGCAGCTGGCCAACTACCGCGCTGCGCTGGAAACCCAGGTACGCATGGATCCCCTGACCCTGGTGGCCAACCGCCGCGCGCTCGACGAAACGCTGGCCGGCGAATGCAAGCGCGCCCTGCGCAGCAGCGCGCCGCTGGCACTGCTGATGATCGACGTGGACCATTTCAAGGCCTACAACGACCACTACGGCCACGTGCAGGGCGACCAGTGCCTGCGCCAGGTGGCCCAGGCGCTGTCGGCCACCGTGGGGCGCGAGGGGGAGCTGGTGGCCCGCTACGGTGGCGAGGAATTTGCCGTGCTGCTGCCCCACACCACACTGGAGCAGGCACTGGAGCAGGCCGAGCGCGTGCGCTGCACGATCAGCGCGCTGGGCATGGCCCACGCGGCGGCACCGGGCCGCCAGCATGTGACCGTGAGCATTGGCGTGGCCTGCCTGCAGCCCCAGAGCCCGCTGGCCGAGACCAGCGCGGCAGCCCAAGCGCTGCTGGAGCAGGCCGACAGCGCACTCTACGACGCCAAGAAGGCCGGCCGGGACGCGGTGGCCGCCTACGCAGAGCCTGGCACCGCCCCGGCCCTGCGGGCCTGAATCAGGTGTTCTTGCTCACGGTGATGGTCGGGAACTTGGCCGAAAAGTCCTTGGACTGCAGCGCAATGCGCGCTGCCACGTCGCGCGCCACCTGGCGGTAGATGCCTGCGGCCTCGCTCTGCGGATCGGCCACCACGGTGGGTTGGCCGCTGTCGGCCTGCTGGCGGATCTTCAGGTCCAGCGGCAGCGCGCCCAGGTAGTGCATGCCCTGCTCCTGGGCCAGGCGGCGCCCGCCGCCCTCGCCAAAGATGTGCTCGGCGTGCCCGCAGTTCGAGCACACATGCACCGCCATGTTTTCCACCAGACCCAGGATGGGCACGCCCACCTTCTCGAACATGTTGATGCCCTTGCGCGCGTCGATCAGGGCAATGTCCTGCGGCGTGGTCACGATGACGGCGCCGGTGATGGGCACGCGCTGGCTCAGCGTGAGCTGGATGTCGCCGGTGCCGGGGGGCATGTCCACCACCAGGTAGTCCACGTCCTTCCAGTTGGTCTGGCGCAGCAGCTGCTCCAGCGCTTGCGTGGCCATGGGGCCGCGCCAGATCATGGCCTGGTCGGCGCTCACCATGAAGCCGATGGACATGACCTGCACGCCGTGGTTGACCAGCGGCTCCATGGATTTGCCGTCCAGGCTGTCGGGCTTGCGGTCGATGCCCATCATCATGGGCTGGCTGGGGCCGTAGATGTCGGCGTCCAGCAGGCCCACGGTGGCGCCTTCGGCCGCCAGGGCCAGCGCCAGGTTGGCGGCAGTAGTGCTTTTGCCCACACCGCCCTTGCCCGAGGCCACGGCAACAATGTTCTTCACGCCCGGCAGCAGTTGCACGCCACGCTGCACGGCATGGGCCACCACCTTGGTCGCGATGTCCACCTGCACCGCCTGCACGCCCGGCACCGTGCGCGCTGCGGCGTCCAGCGCGGCGCGCAAGGCGGCCTCCTGGCTGCGGGCCGGGTAGCCCAGTTCAACGTCGAAAGCCACCTGGCCGCCGTCGATGCGCAGGTTGCGCAGCGCGCGGGGGCTCACATAGTCTTTGCCAGTGACCGGATCGCACACGCTGGCCAGCGCTGCGAGCAGATCTTCTTCTTTGATCGCCATTGCGTTTCACTCCTGTGGGGGGAGGCAAGTCTATCCAAGATAGCTTGCACGCAGCTTCCTTCAACCCCACCGCCATTGGGCACTTCCTGTGGCCAAGATGCCGCACTTGCGGGTTTTCCCAAGCTGGCGCCGGGGCGGCACAGGCGCACACTGGTACGGCACCATGACCGACCCGCAACGCCCCCCCGATCCACACCGCCCACGCACCGGCCTGCTGCTGACCGGCGGCGGCGCACGCGCGGCCTACCAGGTGGGCGTGCTCGAAGCCATTGCCGACCTGCGCCTGGCCTGCGGCGCTGGCAAGGAGCCCAACCCCTTCCCCATCGTCACCGGCACCTCAGCCGGTGCCATCAACGCCGCCGCGCTGGCCTGCGGTGCAGACCAGTTCGACCGCGCGGTGCGCCGCATCGTGCGTGTGTGGAGCAACTTCCACGCGCACCACGTCTACAGGGCCGACTCGATCAGCGTGATGCGCAGCGGCGCTCGCTGGCTCACGCTTCTGTCCCTGGGCTGGGTGCTGGCACGCTGGCGCCGCATGCGCCCGCGCTCGCTGCTGGACAACGAGCCATTGGCCAAGCTGCTGATCAAGATGGTGCCGCTGGTGCGCCTGCCCCGGCTGATCCGCCAGGGCCACCTGCAGGCGCTGGCCGTCACCGCGTCGAGCTACAGCTCGGGCGAGCATGTGACCTTTTTCGAGGCGGGCGAGCGCCAGGACCCCTGGGTGCGCTCGCAGCGCCGCGCCGTGCGCGACCGCATCACGCACGAGCACCTGCTGGCCTCGGCGGCCATCCCCTTCGTGTTTCCAGCCACGGCGATCGACATCGAAGGCCACACCGAATACTTTGGCGACGGCTCCATGCGCCAGTCGGCCCCCATCGCACCAGCCATCCACCTGGGCGCCGAGCGCGTGCTGGTGGTCGGCGCGGGCCGCATGCACGAGCCCAAGGGGGACGCGACGGCTGCGCTGTCCACCGGCTACCCCTCGCTGGCGCAGATCGCGGGCCACGCGCTGTCCAACATCTTTCTCGATGCGCTGTGGGTAGACGTGGAGCGCATGCAGCGCATCAACCAGACCATTTCGCTGATCCCACCCGAGGCGCGCGCACACAGTGCGCTGCGCCCCATCGAGATGCTGGTGATTGCCCCCACCCAGCGCCTGGACGCCGTGGCCGCACGCCACGTGGCCGACCTGCCCGTGCCCGTGCGCACCATGCTGGGCGCACTGGGCGTGTCGGCCAAGAACCAGGACGTGCGCAGCGCCGCGCTGGCCAGCTACCTGCTGTTCGAGCAGAACTACACGCGCGACCTCATGGCCCTGGGCCGGTCCGACACGCTGGCACAGCGCGCGGCCGTGTGCCGCTTCTTTGGCTGGACGGACACGGGCGCCGAGCTGCCCCAGCGCCCCAAGGCCTGACCTGGGCGCAGCGACCCAGGCACGCGCTCACTTCTTCAACCAACCTAAACCCTTGGCGTGCAAGCTCTGCACGTACAGGCGCTCGGGCGTCTCGGTGATGGCGGTGGTCTCGGGATAAGCGCCCGTGGGGTCCTGCAGGTCGGCCACGACCTTGCCGTCCTCGGTGAAGGCGATCACATGGCCGTAGGCCTTGGGGATGGGCCACAGCGCGCGCGGCAGGCGCAGCGTGAGCGCGCGCAGCCAGGGCTTGCCGGCCATGCCGTCGATGGTGGGGTTGCGCGGCTTGGCGAAGCCCAGCCAGATCTTGCCGTCCAGCCCGCGCATGAGGTTGTCGGGGTAGCCGGGCAGATTGTCCAGCAGCACCTGGGCCTGGGCGCCGCCGCCCTGGGCGATGTCCAGATCCTGGGCATCCACGGCGATCTTCCAGACGCGGTACTTGCCGGTTTCGTTGACGAACAGGTGCCGCTCGTCGCTGCTCAGCGCCACGCCGTTGGCGAAGCTCAGGCCCCGGGCCACCACGCGCATGGCGCGGTTGGCGGGGTCGTATTCGAGCACGCGGCCGGTGGCGGACTGCTCCAGGATGTCGAGCACGCTGGCCTCGAAGGTGCCGCCCCACTCCTTGGGCGCGAAGCGGGTGGAGGCGTCGCTGAGGTAGATCTTGCCGCTCTTCGCCACCACCACGCCGTCGGCATAGCGGATCGGGTCGTCGCCCACGCGGTCGGCCAGCACCTGCACCTGGCCCTGGGGCGAGACCGACAGCAGGCCCTTGACGGCGTCGGCCGCGATCAGGTGGCCGGCCGCGTCGAAGTCAAAGCCCAGCACCCGGCCGCCGGTGTTGAAAAACACCTCCTGCGCCGAGCCATCGGGGTTCATGCGCAGGATGTTGCCGCTGAGCACCGTGGTGTAGAGCTTGCCGTCCTTGCCGAAGGCGATGTGCTCGGGGCCGATCTCGCCGCGCAGGTCGATCATCTGCAGGCCCGCCAGGCGCTGGTTGGGCGCATGTGGACCCTGGTAGCCGGGCGCGGCCGGGGCCTGCCAGGCCACGGGGGCGATGGGAACGGGCCAGGCCAGCAGGTAGGCCAGGCCGGCCAGCGCCACGGCGCCCACGGCGATGAGCAATTTCTTGAACATGGTTGTCTCCTCGGTTGTCTTGTTGTGGCGCGGATTGTGCCCAGCGCCCGCGGCCTTTGCCCAGGCGGGACTGACGCCTGGGCGACCCAGAACGTAAAATCGTAGGTTCCGCCAAAACGGCGAACCCGCTTTGAGAGCCGCTCCCATGCCCGCACGCAAACTCTTCGTCACCACCGCCCTGCCCTACGCCAACGGCAACTTCCACATCGGCCACATCATGGAATACATCCAGGCCGACATCTGGGTGCGCACGCAGCGGCTGCTGGGCAACGAGGTGAACTTCGTCGGCGCCGACGATACGCACGGCGCGCCCATCATGATTGCGGCCGAGAAGGCGGGCAAGACGCCGCAGCAGTTCGTGGCCGACATTGCCGCCGGGCGCCAGCAGTACCTCGACGGCTTTCACATCCAGTTCGACAACTGGCACAGCACCGACGCGCCCGAGAACCACGAGCTGGCCCAGGACATTTACCGCGGCCTCAAGGCCAACGGCCTGATCGAGACGCGCACCATCGAGCAGTTCTTCGACCCCGAGAAGAACATGTTCCTGCCCGACCGCTTCATCAAGGGCGAGTGCCCCAAGTGCCACACCAAAGACCAGTACGGCGACAACTGCGAAAACTGCGGCGCCGTCTACGCGCCGACCGACCTCATCAACCCCTACTCGGCCCTCTCGGGCGCCAAGCCGGTGCTCAAACATTCGGAGCATTTCTTCTTCAAGCTCTCCGACCCGCGCTGTGTGGCCTTTCTGGAAGACTGGACGCAAAGTGGCCGCCTGCAGACCGAAGTGGCTAACAAGGTGCGCGAATGGTTCACCGTGCGCACCAACCCCGACGGCAGCACCAGCGAGGGCCTGGGCGACTGGGACATCTCGCGCGACGCGCCCTACTTCGGCATCGAGATCCCCGACGCGCCGGGCAAGTACTTCTATGTGTGGCTGGACGCGCCCATCGGGTATCTCGCCTCGCTGAAGAACCTTTTGACTAAGCGCGGCCAGGACTACGAGGCCTACATGGCCGACCCGGCGCTGGAGCAGTACCACTTCATCGGCAAGGACATCGTCACCTTCCACACGCTGTTCTGGCCCGCCACGCTGAAGTTCAGCGGCCGCAAGGTGCCCGATTCGGTGTTCGTGCACGGCTTCCTCACGGTGAACAACGGCGAGAAGATGAGCAAGAGCCGGGGTACGGGCCTCGACCCCCTCAAGTACCTGGGCCTGGGCATGAACGCCGAGTGGCTGCGCTACTACCTGGCCACCAAGCTGAGCAGCCGCAACGAAGACATCGACTTCAACGCCGAAGACTTCATGCTGCGCGTCAACAGCGACCTGATCGGAAAGTACGTCAACATCGCCAGCCGCGCGGCCGGCTTCATCAGCAAGCGCTTTGGCGGCCAGCTCGGCGAAGTATCGGCCGACGGCGATGCGCTGCTGGAGCACCTGCGCACCGTGGCGCCCTCCATCATCGAGCTGCTGGCCGAGCGCGAATACGGCAAGGCCCTGCGCGAGACCATGCTGCTGACCGACCGCGTGAACGCCTACGTGGACCAGAACAAGCCCTGGGAACTGGCCAAACAGGAGGGCATGGAAGGCCGCCTGCAGGACGTGTGCACCACCTGCATCGAGGCCTTCCGCCTGCTCACCATCCTGCTCAAGCCCGTGCTGCCGGCGCTGGCCGCGCAGGTCGAGGCCTTCCTGAAGGTCCAGCCCTTCACCTTCGCCGACGCGCAGACCGCGCTCGGCAAGGGCCATGGGATCGGCGAGTACAAGCACCTGATGCAGCGCGTGGACGCGAAGCAGCTTGAGGCATTGTTTGAGCCTCCAGCCCAGGCAGAGCAAGCGCAGACAGCTACCGAAACCGTAGCACCCGGCGGCGAGGAACTGGCCCCCACGATCACCATCGACGACTTCGCCAAGATCGACCTGCGCATCGCACAGATCGTGAACTGCGAGGCCGTGGAAGGCTCCACCAAGCTGCTGCGCCTCACGCTCGACGTGGGCGAGGGCCGCACGCGCAACGTGTTCTCCGGCATCGCCAGCAGCTACAAGCCGGAAGACCTGGTGGGCAAGCTCACCGTCATGGTGGCCAACCTGGCGCCGCGCAAGATGAAGTTCGGCGTGTCCGAGGGCATGGTGCTTGCCGCCAGCCACGGGGATGAAAAAGCGAACCCCGGTATCTACGTGCTCAACCCCTGGCCTGGCGCGCAGCCTGGGATGCGCGTGCGTTGAGAGACATGCACGCAAGGCTTGCCGCTGGCTGACAACACGGCCTTGCCGTGCTACGGACTTACGGCAATTGCACCTCCACCTATGCGGCCTACACTGGGGGGCCGAATGAACCATCCTGCCCCCCAGCGCACGCTCCGCTCGCACGACCACTGCCCCTGCAGCCCGCCCGCACCGTTGCACTGATCGCCTCGATCCCTGGTTGCACCGGTCTGGAGTTGTCTGCATGTCTGTCTCGTCCGCCTTCCGTCCACGCATTCTGGATGCCCTCAAGGGCTACACGCGCGCGCGCTGGCTTGCCGACATGGGCGCGGGCATCACCGTGGGCATCGTTGCGCTGCCGCTGGCCATGGCCTTTGCCATCGCCAGCGGGCTCAAGCCCGAGGCGGGGCTGTGGACCGCCATCATCGGGGGGCTTCTCGTTTCGCTGTTGGGTGGCACCAACGTGCAGATCGGCGGGCCCGCGGGGGCCTTCATCGTCATCGTCTATGGCATCGTCGAGCGCCACGGGGTGGCGGGCCTCCTGATCTCCACCACCTGCGCGGGCATCCTGCTGTTTGCGCTGGGCTTGCTTCGGCTGGGCAACCTGGTGCGCTTTGTACCGGTGAGCATCGTCATTGGCTTCACCAACGGCATTGCGGTGTTGATTGCGCTGTCCCAGGTGAAAGACGCGCTGGGCCTGTCCATCGCCAAGATGCCGGGTGATTTTGTGGCGCAGGTACAGGTGCTGGCACAACACATCGGCAGCATCAACCCCTACGCACTGGGATTGGCGGGCGCCTGCCTGGGCGGGCTGTTTCTGTGGCCCGTGCTGTTTGTGCGGCACAACACGCTGCTGCTGCGGCTGGCCGATGGCAAGACCGTGCGCTCGTTCGCACGCATTCCCGCTCCGGTGGTGGCGCTGGTGTCGCTCACCGCGCTGGCAAGCTTTATGCACCTGCCGGTGGAAACCATTGGCACGCGCTTTGGCGGCATACCGCAAAGCCTGCCGGGCATCGCGCTGCCCACCCTATCGTGGGACACCGTGCGCCAGCTCGTGATTCCCACGCTGACCATTGCGCTGCTGGGTGCCATCGAGTCGCTGCTGTGCGCGCGCGTGGCCGACCAGCTCGCCACGGGTGAACACCACCGCAAGCACGACCCCAACCAGGAACTGATGGCGCAGGGCGTCGCCAACTTTGTGGTGCCGTTTTTTGGCGGCATGCCGGTCACGGGCACCATTGCGCGCACGGTGACCAACCTGCGCTCGGGTGCCACCTCGCCCATCGCGGGCATCGTCCACGCCGCCACGCTGGGCGCCATCGTGTTGCTGGCTGCACCGCTGGCGCTGCACATTCCGCTGGCGGTGCTGGCGGGCATCCTGCTGTATGTGGCCTGGAACATGGGCGAGTGGCACGAGTTCGTGCGCCTGCGGCATTTCAGCAACCACTACCGGCTGCTGATGCTGGGCACCTTCTTCCTGACCGTGGTGTTCGACCTGACGGTGGCGGTAGAGGTCGGCCTGGTGCTGGCCTGCGTGCTGTTCGTGCGGCGCATGAGCGCGCTGTTCCGCGCCGACCCCTTGCCGCTGGAGGCTGACGCACCCGGCACGCGCCTGGGCTGGAGCCTGCACGGCGCACTGTTCTTTGGCGCGGCCGCCAAGATCGACCCTCTGGTGCAAACCATCGAAGCGGCGCCGCACGGTGTACAGGTGACACTGGACATGCGCCACCTGTTTGCGCTGGACACTACCGGCCTGGACGGCCTGGAGCAAATCCTCAAGGCGGCGGCCCAGCGTGGCGGTCACCTGACGGTACACGACCCACAGGAGCAGGCGCGCTCGCTGATGGAGCGCTCGGGCTTCATCGCCAAGCTGGCCGAGCAGGGCCCGCCAACAGCGCCCGGCTCAGGACAGGAGCCGCTGTCGGGTGCTGCCTAGGGCCGGAGCGGCCGCGTAGGCGGCGGGCACGGCCACAGGCTGCGCTGCGGCGCCATCCGCATCCACCTGGAACACGGCCACCGCCTGCACCAGCTCCTGGGCCTGGGTGCTCAAACCGGTGGCAGCAGCAGCAATCTGCTCCACCAGTGCGGCGTTTTGCTGCGTCACATGGTCCATCTGGGCAATGGCCTCGCCGATCTGGGCCACGCCCGAGCGCTGCTCTGCGCTGGCGCTGCTGATCTCGCCCACCAGGGCCGTGACCCGGCGAATGGACTGCACCACTTCCTGCATGGTGGCGCCCGCCTTGTCCACCAGATCCGAGCCCTGCGCCACGCGCTCCACGCTGGTGGAGATCAGGCCCTTGATCTCGCGCGCAGCCTCGGCGCTGCGACCGGCCAAGGCCCGCACCTCGCTGGCCACCACGGCAAAACCACGTCCCTGCTCACCCGCGCGCGCCGCTTCCACGGCGGCGTTCAGGGCCAGGATGTTGGTCTGGAAAGCGATGCCGTCGATCACACCGATGATGTCGGCGATCTTCTGGCTGGAGGTGTTGATGTCGCGCATGGTGTCCACCACCTGCCCCACCACGGCACCGCCACGCTCGGCCACAGCGCTGGCATCGCGGGCCAGGGTGTTGGCCTGCTGGGCGTTGTCGGCGTTGTGTACCACCGCGTCGCGCAGCTCCTGCATGGAGGCCGAGGTTTGTTGCAGCGCACCGGCCTGGGCCTCGGTGCGGTTGGACAGGTCCATGTTGCCTTGCGCGATCTCGGTGCTGCCGCCCAGCACGTTTTGCGCCCCCTGGCGCACATGCGTGACCACACGCGCCAGCCCGCCCTGCATGTCCTTCAGGGCCAACAGCAGCTGCGCCACCTCGTTGCGGCCTTGCGCTGCAATGGGCTCCCGCAGCTTGCCCGCAGCCACCGAACGTGCCACGCGCACTGCCTGGCGCAAAGGTCCGGTGATAGACCGAATGATCCACCAGGCCAGCAAGCCCCCAAGCACCATGACCACCAGCGTGGTGGCCAGCAGCATGCCGCGCACGCTGTTGGCAGCGCGCTCGGTGGCGCCCGTGGCCTGGCCCAGTTGCTGTTGCTGCTGCAGCAGCAGGGCATCCATGGCGCTGAAATAGGCCTGCTGGGCAGGGTGCATCTTGGCCACCAACAGATCCTTGGCGTCAAACACTTGGCCCGAACCCGCCAGCTCCTGGGTCTCGTTCTGCAGCGGCTCGTAGGCCTTGCGCGCAGCCTGCACCTGCTGCAGTGCAGCCTGCGCAGCGCTGTCGTCCGCCAGGAGCTTTTCCAGCTCGCCAAAGCGCTGGTCGATGCGCTTTTGCACGCGCCCAATACTCTGCGCCTCGGCCATGATGGCGGCGGTGTCGCTCATCAGAATCATGTTGCGCACGCTGCTGGAGATGGTCTGCACGTCTTCCTTGATGGCGCTGCCCACCACCATGCGCGGAATGCGCGCGTTGGCCACGTCACCAAACAGCCCGGTCATGGTGGACACCTGCACCCAGACCACCGCCACCATGGCGAGAATCATCAGGCCCAAGACCCCAAAACCCAGCTCCAGCCGGGTGGAAATCCGCAAATCATCGATGCGCATGGTGTCATCCTCCTGGCGGTAGGCACCGCCCCATGTTGGCAAGGCCGCCGGGGCCGCCCATCACGGCGGCCCGGGGCTCCCTGCAGGTTCTCTCAGAACCTGTGTTCAGCGGCGAAAGCGCCCGCCGGTGCCGACGATGGAAAGATCGGCAAAGTCCAAACCCGTGTGGTCGCTGGGGCTGTAGTCCAGCACCAGGCCACCCAGGTCGAGGCGGCCGAGGTTGTCCAGCGCCTGGTGCAGGCTGGCGCGGCTGGGTTTGGCGCCCGCGCGGCGCAGGCCCTCGACCAGCACCTTGGCCGAAGCAAAGCCTTCGAGCATGGCGGGGCTCACCTCGTCCACCCCCTTGGCCTTAGCCAACTGGGTGGCCTCCTTGACCAGGCCAAAATTCAGGCTGGCAGGCATGACCTGGCTGACGATGACGCCCTGCGCCTGGTCTCCCAGCAGCTTGATGAAGCCCCCCGAGGCGTTGTTGGACAGCGTGAGGTACTGCCCACCCACACGGGCCGCCTTGAGGCTGCGGATCCCCTCCACCACCGCGGTGCCTGAGCCGATGATGAGCACGGCCTGCGGCTCCGCCGCCTGCAATGCAGGCAACAGCGGCGCAAAGTCGGGCTTGGTGCGGTCGAACTTGGCCACGGCCACGGGCTCCAGCCCAGCCGCCTTGAGCCCGTTGCGCGCGCCCTGCAGACCGTCGGCACCAAAGCTGTCGTCCACGTGCACCACCGCCACTTTGCGCACGCCAATGGACGTGAGGTGCGCCATGGCGCGCTCGGCCTCACGCTGGTAGGTGGCGCGCACATTGAAGATGTAGGGCTTGACCGGCTCGTGCAGCACCATGGCCCCGGTGGACGGACCAATGAGCGCCACCCGATGCTGCTCCAGCACCGCATTGATGGCCTCGGTGTGCGGTGTGCCCCGGCTCATGAACAGGGCCAGCACGCCACGCTCCTCGATCAGGGTGCGGGCATTGGCCTCGGCCTTCTTGACGTCAAAGGCGTGGTCCAAGGAGGGACTTGCAGAATTCCTCAACCCAGCCGAATTTGCCTCTGCGTGAGGCGCAAAAAAAGTTGCGGGCACCGCCCAAAAGGCTGGAAGATCAGGGTATCGAAGTCTGAACTTGGTGCCCGCCCATGAATACTACCC
>JAKLLE010000103.1 GCA_023150295.1 Giesbergeria sp.
TCGTCAAGAAGGAGCTTCATCTCGATGCCTCGCTCTACACATGTCTACAGATCTTTTCGGTGTCAGTTTTCGAGAAAACCCATATTTCATGCGCCCTGCAGGCTGACCGCTCCCAATCCATTGAGCTGCCCGCCGCTAACTGTCATGACCCTTGCGGTTCACCCTGGATGATGGAAATAAGGCTGCTACCATGCACAAACGCTGTCTTCTTCACACGGCGGGTCGCGGCGTTTTCGGATGAGTGTCTATTTCCACATTAACCAGTTGAATTTGTTCAACTTTTAACCGGACACTACTGAGGGAACACCTATGATTCAGTACAAGCCCAAGAAGCAAAGCGGTTTCACGCTCATCGAACTGATGATCGTGGTGGCCATCGTGGGGATTCTTTCTGCGATTGCTTACCCAAGCTATGCGGAATACATCCGCCGTGGGCACAGAGCCGAAGCACGCGCAGGGCTGCTTCAAGCAGCCCAATGGCTGGAGCGCTCAGCGACGGCAACGGGCACCTATCCTCTCACAACGGCATTCCCAGCCAATCTGAAAGCAGTGCCCAACAACCGATACGACATAGCCGTCGAATCGGATGGCGCAACATTTACCTTGACGGCCACCCCCAAGGACGCGCAAATAGGTGATAGATGCGGCAACTACACGCTGACCAATACCGGTTTGCGTGGCGCCAATGGCGCAACCACTGGAGACATCGTCACCGAATGCTGGGGCAAGTAGCCCTGAATTGTCCGTTACCATTCCGGGCGCCATGACAACACCAGCGCCCCCCATGACCCGAGCGCTTGGGCTTGCCGCCCAGGCGCTTTTTCTTTCCAACCCCAACCCACGTGTGGGTTGTGTCATCACCGCGCCCAATGGGCAAGTGCTGGGCGAAGGCTTTACCCAGCAAGCTGGTGGCCCGCACGCCGAGGTAATGGCCCTGCGCGATGCTGCGCGCCAGGGGCATGACGTGCAAGGGGCCACAGCCTGGGTCACCCTGGAGCCCTGCGCCCACCAGGGGCGCACTGGGCCGTGTTGCGACGCGCTGATTGCCGCAGGCATTGGCAAGGTGGTGGCCAGTTTGGAAGACCCCAACCCCTTGGTGGCGGGCCAGGGCTTTGCCCGGCTGCGTGCGGCCGGTGTGGCGGTGGAGGTGGGCCAGGGCGCCGCGCAGTCGCGCGAGCTGAACCTGGGTTTTTTCAGCCGCATGGTGCGCGGCACGCCCTGGGTGCGGCTCAAGGTGGCGGCATCGCTGGACGGCAGCACGGCGCTGCACAACGGCGCCAGCCAGTGGATTACTTCAGAGGCCGCGCGGGCCGATGGCCATGCCTGGCGTGCCCGCGCGTGCGCCGTGCTCACGGGCGTGGGCACGGTACTGGCAGACCAGCCCCGGCTGGATGTGCGCGCCGTAGCCACACCCCGCCAACCCCACGCAGTGGTGCTGGACAGCCGCTTGCAAACGCCACCAGATGCTCCTGTTTTTATAGCTTGTCGCGCTTGCTGGATATACGCTGCAGGCCAATTTTGTACTGAAACAGACCGTGCCGCCTTTGCCGCCCGCCGCCAGGCACTGGAGGCACGCGGTGCCACCGTAACGCTGCTGCCTGGTTCCGATGGGCGAGTGGATCTGAAGGCCGTTCTGCAAGACCTGGCCCGGCATGGCGTGAACGAACTGCATGTGGAGGCAGGGCACACGCTCAACGGGGCCTTGCTCGATGCCGGGCTGGTGGACGAGTTGCTGCTGTACCTGGCCCCTACCCTGCTCGGCCCAGGGCGCGGCATGGCAGCCCGCGCACCGCTGGCCGACTTGGCGCAAGGGATTCCTCTGGAATTTGAGTCCGTGCAACCGGTGGGGCCAGACCTGCGCATAGTCGCCAGGGTGCGCGGACGCGCCCTGTTTTGACCGACAATCGACGCCATGTTTACTGGAATCATCACAGGCACGGGGCACATCACCGCCGTGCAACCCCTGGGCGAATCCGCCACCCACGGCAAACGGCTGCGTGTGGAGCCCCCTGCAGGCTACCTGAACGATGTGGGCCTGGGCGACAGCATTGCGCTCAACGGCGCATGCATGACGGTGACGGGCATGGATACGGCCCGCACGTCGTTCACCGTGGACATATCGGCAGAATCGCTCGACAAGACCACTGGACTGGACCAATGCGGGCCCATCAACCTGGAAAAAGCCCTGCGTGCCAACGACCGGCTCGGCGGGCATCTGGTGTCGGGCCATGTGGATGGTATTGGCAACGTCACCCATTTTGCGCAGGTGGGCGAGAGTTGGGAACTGCGCGTGCTGGCACCGCAAGCGCTGGCCAGGTTTCTGGCAACCAAGGGCTCCATCACAATCAACGGTGTGAGCCTGACCGTCAACCGCATTGCTGATCTGCCTGAAGGCTGCGAGGTGAGCATCAACCTCATTCCCCACACCGTACAGAACACGGCGCTGGGGCATCTGCGCAATGGCTCCAGGGTGAACCTGGAAATCGATCTGATTGCGCGCTATTGCGAGAGAATGCTGCGCTTGGATCAGCGCTGAAAATGACAAAGGCCTTGCGCCAAAATGACGCAAGGCCTTGATTTCAATGGTCGGAGCGGCGGGATTCGAACTCGCGACCCTCTGCTCCCAAAGCAGATGCGCTACCAGGCTGCGCTACGCTCCGACAGCTCGCATTCTAACCCGACTTGCACCCTGTTTCAGGCTGGGGCGGGCAGAATGCCGCTGAAATCACACGTCAGCGACTCCCGCCAGCGCCCGGACCAGGGCGCCCTGCCAGATGACGGAAGGTGATGCGACCCTTGCTCAGGTCGTAGGGAGACAGCTCCAGCGAAACTTTGTCGCCCGCCAGGATGCGGATGTGGTGCTTGCGCATTTTGCCGCCGGTATAGGCGATAAGTTGGTGCCCGTTTTCCAGGGTGACGCGAAAGCGCGAGTCCGGCAGCACTTCCGTCACGCTGCCTTGCATTTCAATCAGTTCTTCTTTGGCCATGTTCTCTATCTCGATTTAAGGATTCGATCCGTTTACGGCGCCTGTGCCCTTGCGTGTGTTTCCCACGGCAGGCCGCTGCCGGACCTTGCGGGCCGGAAAGCCTAGGGCATTGCGGGCTGTGGGGTTCGCTGCACCCGGGGCGCAGTTCTGGAAAGAATGCCGGGAGAGACGGCTCCTATGGACAGGCAATGCGCTGTGCATGAGCCCCAGCATTGTACCGCGCAGCGCATCACCTGTCTGAAAACGGCGCACGCGCCCACACATCACCGATAGAATGGCCCGCTCTTTTCCCACTCTTGGTGAGCCCGCCCTTGTCCGACCGCCTAGCTGTTCTCCCCCAGTACCTGCTGCCCAAGCAGGCCCTGACCTCTGCCGCCGGCCGGATGGCGTCGGCGCACGGCGGGGCATTCACCACCGCGCTGATTCGCCGCTTTGTGGCCCGCTACGGCGTGAACATGACAGAAGCGGCCAACCCGGACCCGGCCAGCTACGCCAGCTTCAACGAGTTCTTCACCCGGCCGCTGCGCTCAGACGCCCGCCCGTTGGCGGCGGCGGACTGGATCTGCCCGGTCGATGGCACAGTCAGCCAGCTCGGTACCATCGATGATGGTCAGATCTTCCAGGCCAAGGGCCACCGCTTCTCCGCCACCGCGCTGGTAGGGGGCAATGCGGCACTGGCCGAGCGCTTTCGAAACGGCTATTTCGCCACGCTTTACCTGAGCCCGCGCGACTACCACCGCATCCACATGCCATGCACCGGACGTCTGCAGCGCATGGTGCACGTCCCCGGGGATCTGTTCTCCGTCAACCCCACCACGGCGCGTGGCGTGCCAGGCCTGTTTGCGCGCAACGAGCGCGTGGTGTGCGTGTTTGAAGGGGCACTGGGTCTCTTTGTGATGGTGCTGGTGGGTGCCACCATTGTGGGAAGCATGGCCACGGTGTGGCATGGCACGGTCAACCCGCCACGTCCAGGCCACTTGCGGGCCTGGGAATACCTCGACCAGAACATCACGCTGAACCAGGGTGTGGAAATGGGCCGTTTCCTGCTCGGATCCACCGTGGTGATGCTGCTGCCCCAGGGACCGCTGCAGTTTGCCCCAGACTGGGCCAGCTCTCGCCCCATTCGCATGGGTGAAGCCATGGCCACGCACAGTCTGGGCTGAGAGACTGAGAGTCTTTCCACGCATTCGTCCTACGGCTGGCAACCCTCACGCAATTCCGCCTTGCTTTCTCGCGGTGATCCACTCGCAGCGAGACATTCATCGGCACAAGGGGCAGGTCACCGGCACAATAAGACCCATGAGAATCCTGCACACCATGTTGCGCGTTGGCAACCTCCAGCGCTCCATTGATTTTTACACCCAGGTGCTGGGCATGCAGTTGCTGCGCCAGTCGGAGAACCCCGAGTACAAGTACTCGCTGGCGTTCATGGGGTTTGACGGCGGCAACCCCGGCCAGGCCGAGATCGAACTCACCTACAACTGGGGTGTGGAAAGCTACGACCTGGGCAGTGCCTACGGCCACATTGCCTTGGGCGTGGCCGACGCCTATGCGGCCTGCGAGCGCATCCGCGCCGCCGGGGGCGACATCACGCGCGAGCCTGGGCCGGTCAAGGGTGGCAGCACGGTGATTGCGTTTGTGACGGATCCTGACGGCTACAAGATTGAGCTGATCCAGCGTTCCGATGGCGCTGAGGGCGTTGGCTTGCGCTGACCAGGCACTGTTTTTACGGACGTCAACAACTACGCTGGCGCAGTGCCTCGTACAGGCACACGCCGCTGGCCACGGATACGTTAAGGCTTTCGACCGCGCCCTGCATGGGGATGCCCACGAGTTCGTCGCAGGTCTTGCGCGTGAGCTGGCGCATGCCTGCGCCTTCGGCGCCCAGCACCAGGGCCACGGGGGCCTTGAGGTCTGCCTGGAACAGCGTGCGCGGTGCGTCGTCGCTGGTACCGATGATCCAGATGTTGCGTTCCTTGAGCTCGCCCAGGGTGCGCGCGAGGTTGGTGACCATGAAGTACGGCACGGTTTCTGCCGCGCCGCTGGCCACCTTGGCCACGGTGGCGTTGATGCCGCAGGCATGGTCCTTGGGGGCGATCACGGCGTGGGCACCGGCCCCATCGGCCACGCGCAGGCAGGCGCCCAGGTTGTGCGGATCGGTGATGCCGTCGAGCACCAGCAGCAGCGGAACCACGCCGTCGGCTTCCAACTGGTCGAGCAGGTCGTCCAGCGAGCTGGCCTGGGCCATGGGGTTGACCCGCGCGGCCACGCCCTGGTGACCGTGGCTGCCCGAGAGCTTGGCCAGGCGCAGGCCGTCGGCCTCGATCAGGCGCACCCCGGCTTCGCGCGCGCGCTCCAGGAACTGGCGCATGCGCTGGTCGCGGCGCGTGGCCTCGTAGTAGATCTCGATGATGGATTGCGGTGCGGTCTTGAGGCGCACCCCCACGGCATGGAAGCCGAACAGGACTTTGGGACTGGACATGGGGGTGATTATCCGCTGCGCCATTAGCTATCAATTTGATAGCTGCTTACGCTTGTATTTGTTGCGCCAGATGCCAAAAACACTATCAATCTGCAATGCGCCCGGCTTCGATGGTGATGCGCCGCTCACAGCGCTGGGCAATGCCCCGGTCGTGCGTGACGAGCACCAGGGTCGTGCCCTGCTCGCGGTTGAGCTGGAACATCAGCTCCATGATGGTTTCGCCCGTGGCGAAATCCAGGCTGCCGGTGGGCTCGTCGGCCAGCAGCACGGCGGGCTGCACCACAAAGGCCCGCGCCAGCGCCACGCGCTGCTGTTCGCCGCCCGAGAGCAGCTTGGGGTAGTGCCCCAGGCGCTGGCCCAGGCCCACATGGGCCAGCATGTCGGCGGCGCGTTGGCGCGCATCGCGCTGGCCTGCCAGCTCCAGCGGCAGCATCACGTTTTCCAGTGCGGTGAGGTTGCCCATGAGCTGGAAGCTCTGGAACACAAAGCCCACTTTCTGCGCCCGCAGTGCGGCGCGGGCGTCCTCGTCCAGCGCGAACAGGTCTTGCCCGTCCAGACGCACCGTGCCGCGCGTGGGCGTATCGAGCCCGGCGATGATGGACAGCAGCGTGCTCTTGCCCGATCCCGAGGCGCCCACAATGGCCACGGTTTCCCTGGGCGCCAGGCGGAAATCGATGTCGCGCAGAATGTCGAGCGTGCCCGTGGAGTCGCTGACCGACTTGAACACATGCTCGACGGCGATGACCGGGGTCACGGGGGGCGTGGAAGAATCAGACATGAACGTTGAAAGGTGTCCGCAAGTGAATACCAAATGGAATCGTCGCCACTTTATCCTGAGCACCGCAGTGGGCGCTCTGGTGGGGCTTTGCGCTGCGCCAGTCCTGGCGGCAGGCAAGGGCCGTGCGCACACCATTGTGGTGGTGGGCGACTCGATGAGCGCCGAATATGGCATCCAGCGCGGCTCGGGCTGGGTGGCCCTGCTCCAGCAGCGCCTGCAAGAACAGAAGCTGAATGCCAAGGTGGTGAACGCCAGCGTGAGCGGCGACACCACCGCTGGGGGGCGCGCCCGGCTGCCCGCGCTGCTGACGCAGCACCAGCCCACGGTGGTGGTGATCGAACTGGGGGGAAATGATGCGCTGCGCGGACTGCCGCTGAAGAACACCGAGGACAACCTGGCCACCATGGTGCAGGCAGCGCAAAAGGCCGGTGCCCAGGTGCTGCTGGTGGGCATGCAGGTGCCACCCAACTATGGCGGCGACTACACGCGCCGATTTGCGCAGACGTTTGTCACCGTATCCCAGCAGCACAAGGCCGGGCTGGTGCCGTTTTTGCTGGCAGGCGTGGCCGACGCGCCGGATGCGATGCGCTGGTTCCAGGCAGACCGGATTCACCCCAACGAGCAGGCCCATCCGCGCATGCTGGACAACGTGTGGCCCGCGCTCAAGGGTTTGCTGCGTTAGGGGCCTGTTCCTCCTGGCCCGTGGGGGCCGCAGGCATGGGCTCCGAGCCATCGTCTGTCGCGCCGCGGTGGGTGTTGGATGCGCGGGCACGCAGTTTCTCTTCTTTTTTCTTCTTCTTGGCCAGCTCGCGCTGGCGTTTTTCGTAGCCGTAGTTGGGTGTTGCCAAGGTGTACTTTCTGCAGTGGAAGGCTACTGTAGCAGCTTCAACCGGCCGAATGGCCCGAGAGTCCCGCAGGCCGCACTGCACTTCGGTAGGCATGCCAACTGGCGTGGCCCAGCAGCGGCCCCACCAGCAGCAGGCCCACACCCCAGGCCCACAGCGAGAGCACCACCAGCACCGTGATCAGACCACCCCACAGCAGCATCACGCCAGGGTTGTCCAGCACCACGCGCATGCTGGTGATGGCGGCGGTCAGAGCGTCGGTGTCCCGGTCCAGGATCATAGGGATGGACACGACGGAGGTGCAGAACACCAAGCCGGCAAACAGGCCTCCCACCATCAGGTACAAGGCCACGAAGCTCCAGTTCTGGGGGTTCAGCAAAGCATCTACCACCCCGGTGGTCGAAGGCAGGCCGGTGTGGAAGAACACCGCAAACACCACAAGCGATGCCCTGCCCCACAGCAGCTCAAGAATGATGAGCACCAGCACCAACATGCCCATGCTGCCCAGGTGTCTGTCCCAGCACGTGAGCGAGCTGCCCAGGTCGGGCGCCTGGCCCTGCTCGCGGCGGCGGCTCGTGTCGTACAACCCCATGGCCATGAAAGGCCCCACCAGCAGACAGCCGCTGGCCAGAGACATCACGTATTCGGGCTGGTGCTGGAACACCCAGCCGAGCAGCAACGCCATGGCCCAGAAGCACGCGCCATAAAACGCCGCCACCCCAGGCGCAGCGCGCAGGTCCGACCACGCCATGGCCAGCCAGTGCAGCGGGTCACGCCAGCGCAGGGACTGCAATGCAATCGAGAACGCTGAGGTGTCCGGAGATGTGGTGCTGTTCATGGCGGGCGCTGGTGGGGTCTGGCTCACTGTATGCCGCCCGCCTCGTTCTTGACGATCGTCAAAACAAACCCGAGTTTTTCCCTGGGTCTTGCGCCAATCAAAGGCTCCCAAAGGCCTGTTGCAGCGCCTGCGCCAAGTCGGCTTGCAGGTCGGCTTGGGCCTCCAGGCCAATGGAAAAGCGCACCACATGCCCAGGCTGCAGGTGGCTGCTGGGCCGCTGGCGCATGCTGGTCAGCTCGTACGGCACCACCAGGCTCATGGGTCCGCCCCAGCTGTAGCCCAGGCGGAACAGGCGCAGGCTGTCGCAAAAGCAATCCACCTGGGCCTGCGAAACTGCCGCGTCCAGCACCACGCTGAAGAGGCCTGCTGCAGCGCCTTGCCCGTCCTGGGCCTGGCCGCACAGCGCCTGCCAGTGCGCGTGGCCCGGGGAACCCGCCAGCGCCGGATGCAGCACCTGCACCACGGGGGACTGCTGCTGCATCCAGCGGGCCAGGTTGCGCGCCACGCGGTCGTGGGCGTGGTAGCGCAAGGCCACGCTGGGCAAGGCACGCAGCACGGCCTCGGCATCGTTGGCCCCCACGCCCAGGCCCAGGTGCATGTGGGCCAGCTTGATGCGCAGGTGCAGCGCCGGGTCGCGCGTGGTGATGCTGCCCATCAGCACGTCGCCACCACCGCTGGGGTACTTGGTCAGCGCGTGGGCCGACACATCCACCGCCAGGCTGCCACTGCCGTCGCCCATCAGGTCGAAGGGGCGAAACGCCAGGCCCGCGCCCCAGGTGTTGTCCAGCGCGGTGGTTACGCCGCGCGCACGGCATAGGGCCACCAGGGCACGCAGGTCGGGGAATTCCAGCGTCACCGAGCCTGGCGCCTCCAGCCACACCAACCGCGTGACGGGGGTGATGCGCTGTGCCAGGTCGTCCGGGTCCAGCGGGTCGTACAGCGCATGGCGCACCCCGAACTGCGCCAGCAACGAGGCCGTCATGGCCTTGTTGGGCCCGTAGGCGTTGTCGGGAATCAGCACCTCGTCGCCCTGGCGCAGCAAGGCCAGTGCCACATTGGCCAGTGCCGCCAGGCCGCTGGGCACCAGCACGCACTGCAGGCCGCCTTCGAGCGCGCAGATGCGCTCTTCCAAAATGAAGGTGGTGGGCGTGCCGTGCAGGCCGTAGGTGTAGCCGCTTTTGTCCTTCCACTCGCGCTCGCGCATGGCGGCCACGTTGGGGAAGAACACGGTGGAGGCCTTGAACACCCCCGGCTGCGGGGCCTCAAAGCCCGCAGGGGGCTGGTAGGCGTGGTGAACCAGCGCGGTGGTGGGGTCGGTGGAGCGGGTGGTGTCTTGCATGCCGCCATCGTAGCGGGCATGAGCAGGGTCTTTACCTGCGAGGGACTTGCAAAATTCAAAACCGCAACATGGCGGAAACACTTCGGTGCTCAATATTTGAGCACTTTGCGGTTGTCAGGAAGAATGCGCAGCGCTATCGCATCGATTCCCCCGTGGGTGACCCGCAGTGCTCCCTCG
>JAKLLE010000104.1 GCA_023150295.1 Giesbergeria sp.
AAATCAGTAGCTTACTTCATGGCCGCGACGGACTTGTGTATAACGAAATGGCTTATGGGATAAGCGCTGATAGCTATTGTTTTGATAGTTGACGCTGGGCTTTTGTCAGCGGCGGCTGGCCGGGATATGCGCCCGGCGGCGCAGTAACTTTCTTTCGCTTCGCCGAAAGAAAGTCACCAAAGAAAGGGCGACCCTGCTGCGCGTGACCCCGGCGCTGGCGCACCGGGGCAACCTGCGATGCTCGATCAGGGGGTGCGCCGCAGAACTCACTGCGCGCTGGCGCGCTCCGTTCAAACAACTGCGGCGAGTCAGTTCACGAAGTGCGTGTGTCCATCGGCACACGCACCACCCCCTGCCCTGCGCTTCTCGGCACGCACAGAAGGGAACCCGGGCCAAAAAACCACACAGGCCATCGCTGCGCTCGGCCTGCATGGCGCAGGCGCTGCGCGCCGCGAACGCGGGGCCGAGCGCGGCGATGGCCCGTGTTCTTTCCACCCCCTTCTGGCTGCGCCTGCGGCGGGGCGTTTGCGGGGTGGGCATGCGCGTCGAAGCGCGCATGCTTCGTACTCTGACTCGCCGTGGTTGTCCGAACGAAGCTGCGTAGCAGCGCAGTGAGTTCCACGGCGCACCCCGCAAGCGCCCCGACGCAGGTTGCCCCTTCGCACCGCGAAGGGGTCGCAGACTGCAGGGTCGCCTTTCTTTTGGGTACTTTTCTTTGGCGAAGCAAAGAAAAGTACCTCGCCCGCCGGGGCGAGACCCGGCCAGCCTCCCTCAACAAAGCCAAAACCACAGCAAAAACTATCAAAACAATAGCTGCCAGCGCTTACCCCATAAGCGCAAAAGCCCAAAAACACTCAATATTTCAACCGAGCGTAATACGTCTTCTGCGCAGCCTCCCGCGCCTGGCGCAGGGTGTGGATGCCCTGCTCCTGGAGCAGCGGAATCAGCCGCAGCCAGATCTCCGCCGTCACCAGGGCATCGCCCAGCGCCGTGTGGCGGCCCAGCACCGTCACATTGAAACGCTCGGCAATGGCTTCGAGCCGGTGCGACTCCTGCTGTGGATGCACCACGGCCGACAGCAGCAGCGTATCCAGCACCGGCTGGTGGAAGGCCACCCCCGAAGCCTCTTCCTGCAGTTGCAGAAACCGCATGTCAAAGGCCGCGTTGTGGGCCACCAGCACCGTGTCCTGCGCATAGGCGTGGAACAGCGGCAGCACCTGCGCGATGCCGGGCTTGCCCGCCACCATGTCGTCGCTGATGCCGTGGACGGGGATGGACGCCGCCGGAATGCGCCGCCCCGGATCGACGAGCTGGTCAAAGCACTCCTGGCGCAGCAGCTTGCCGTTGACGATGCGCGCAGCGCCGATCTGGATGATGGCATCGCCCCCAGCCGGGTTCAGGCCGGTGGTTTCGGTGTCGAACACGGTGTAGGCCAGTTCGCTCAGCGGGCGGTCGTCCAGCGCACTGCCCTGGTCGGCCATCTTGAACAGGTCGAAGTCGTAATACTCCGGGCGGCTGTATTCGCTCTCGCCCAGCGGCGCATCGACCACGCCCTGCACGCTGGCCAGCGGCAGCATGAAGCGGAAGAACGCCTGGTGGCGCGCGCGCTCTCGCTCGAACCACATCTCGCCGCCGTGGCGCTCGACCACGTCGCGCACGGTCAGCGGACTGCGCTCGCTGCCAAAGCGCATGGCGTCCATCTCCCAACTCATCACGGTCTCGTTGCTCATGGCCTGACCGCTCCAGACCAGGTCGAGCTGCGCATGGGTGGCGGTACCCTGCAGGCGCAACTGCAGAAACCGCACCTCGAATTCATCGACCAGGCGGTGGGCCAGGTAGGTCAGCGCCAGCAGCAGGGTGTAGCTGTCCACCTTGAGCCAGAGGCTGGTGTCGATGGTGTCCAGCGTGACTGGCCGGTCGCAGTGCTGCGCAATGCGACGCTGGGCGGCCGTCACCAGGTCGGCGCCCAGCATGTCTTCCATGGGCCAGCGGGTCTTGAGGCGTTGCGTGGCACGGTGGGCCAGGTCATTGACGCGCCGCCCCATGGCGCCCACCTCGTCCCGCACCACACCCAGAAAGCGCTCGCGCATGGCAGGCTCCAGGTCGGCATAGCCCAGCATGTCCACCGCCGCCTGGATGTTGGCCAGCGAGGCACGGCTGCCCTCGGTCAGGCCGTGCATGAGCTGGTCGCGTTCGGCCTCCTCCTGCACGCTGGCGGTCACATCGTCCAGCATCAGCACCAGCCCGCTCACGGTCTGCAGGCCTTCTGGCGCCTCGCCTTCACCGGGCGGTACCGATTCGCGCACCGGCGCCACCTGCACGCGCAGCAGGTGCCCGCCCTGCGTGGTGGTGACAAACTGCGCTGAGGGCGTGGCCACTCCGCGCCCCAGCGCCTGGTGGATGCGCTCGAGCGCATGCGCCACCAGTTGCTGGTCCAGCACGGCATAGATGGAACGCCCAATGCCGATCAGCTCGGCCCCGGCGGCGGCTCCCGCGCCCTGCGAAAGCTGGCGAAACTGCTGGCGCGCACGCTGGTTGTAGAGCAGGATGCGCCCCTCGCGGTTGCACACCACCACGCTCTGGTTTAGCTCGGCCATCAGGGCGGCCAGGCGGTTCTTCTCCTGCTGTACGCGCAGGCTGGCCTGGGCCACCTGCTCGGCCACATCGCCGCGCAACTGGTCGCGCTGGGCGGCCAGCTCGTTCACGGCACGGGCCATGGCCTGCATTTCGGCGGTGCCCCGAGGGGTGAGCTGCTGCGGCGTGGTGGCCGTCACCACCACCCGGATTTTCTCGATCAGACGGTGCGGGTCGCCCACGTAACGGCGGTGCAGCATGTGCAGCGTGACCGCCACCAGAAACAGGCCCAACATCCAGCCCATGGCCACCAGAACGGTGCGCGGCGCCAGCACATCGCCCACCGCCAGGCGCTCCTGCGCATCCAACGTGGACCAGACGATCACGGACATCAGCACCAGCCACAGCGCCATCACCAGGCCCGCAGCGGCGATGGCCAGCACCAGCCGGGGGTCGATCTTTCTCATGCGGATGTCTCCCCAAGCAGTTCGGCCACCTTCTGCACCAGCTCGCGCGTGGAGAAGGGCTTGGTCATGTAGGCATTGGCGCCCAGGGCCATGCCCTTGGCCACGTCGGTCTCGCGGCCCTTGGCCGTGAGCATCAGGATTTTGGTGTGCGCCAGCGCCTCGTCGGCGCGCACGGCCTGACAAACCTCGAAGCCGGACTTGTGCGGCATCATCACGTCCAGCAGCACCAGCGCGGGGCGCTCGCGGGCAATGGCCTGCAGCGCCTCCTGCCCGTCGCGTGCCACCACCACGGCATAGCCTTCGCGCTGCAACAGGTACTCCAGCGAAATGACGATGTTGGGCTCGTCGTCGGCAATCAGGATCTTGGTCGTCATGGGGTCTTGTCTCCAGTCTTTTCTGCGGGCAGCGGCAGCCAGAAGGCAAAACATGCCCCTGGCTGGCTGGCGGGCTCCAGCCACAACCGCCCGCCAAAATGCTCCACGATCTGGCGGCTGATGGGCAGGCCCAGGCCCGTACCCTGGGGCCGGTGGCCAGCCTCGCCGCCTTGGTGGAAGCGGTCAAAAATCTGTTCTTCCTGCCCTGCGGGCACGCCCGGGCCGTTGTCCTGCACGGCCACCGTCAGGCCCTGTGCATCGGCCTGCAGGCGCACGGTGACCTGCCCGCCCTGCAGCGGCACGAACTTGGCCGCGTTGGACAGCAGATTCAGCAGCACCTGCACCAGGCGGTCGGTATCGGCCTCGATGGGGGGCACCTGCGCGGCCAGCTCGGCGTGCACGACAACGCCGCGCTCGCGGAACAGCTCTGCCGTGGTCGCCAGCGCCTGCTGCACCAGGGCGCGCAGATCCACGCGTTCGACCTGCCACTCGGCATGGCCAGACTCGATCTTGGCCATGTCCAGCACCTGGTTGACCAGGCGCGTAAGGCGCTCGGTCTCGGCCACGATGATGCCCACGAACTGCTGGCGCTGCGCCGCAGGCATGTCGGCGTCGTCGCGCAGCAGCTCGGCCAGCGCACGGATCGAGGTGAGCGGCGTGCGCAGCTCGTGCGTGACCGAGGACATGAAGTCGTCCTTGAGCCGGTCCAGGCTCTGCAACTGCTCGTTGGCCTGGCGCAGCTCGGCCGTGGCGCGTTCGAGCGAGCGCGACTTGTCCTCCAGCGCGCGCGAATAGGCGCGGATCTGCGAGGTTTCATCCAGGATGCGCAGAACGTCCTCGGGCGTGAGGTTTTCCTCCTCGGCCACCGAGGCCACAAGCACCCGCGCCGAGGCACTGCCCACGGCACCGGCCAGTTGCGTCTCGACAAACTGCACCAGCCGGGCGTCGGGCCGGATGGACTCGATCTGGCGCGCACCGCTGCGCAGCGCATAGGACTCGAACAACGCGTGCGCCTTGGTCGGCCCCAGGAAGCGCTCGCACAGGCGCAGCAAGTCCTGCGTCTGCGCCCGGCCACGCCAGAACACCGGGCTGGCCGACGCCGTGCGCTGGAACACATCGACAAACAGCAGCGCCTGGCTGGCCTCGTGCCCCGAAGGCGCGCGCCACAGCGACACGCCCACATACGCCCCCACGTTGGCCAGCAGGCTCCAGAACAGCGAGTGCGTGAGCCCGTCAAACCCCTGCAATCCGAACAACTGCTCAGGCCGCAGCCAGGCCAGCCCCCAGGGCCCCTGGGTGATGAAGCCCATGTCCAGCCAGCCCGATTTGGCAATGGACGGCAGCATCAGCGTGTAGGCCCACATGGCGAACCCGGCCAGCAGGCCTGCCAGCGCACCGTGGCGGGTGCCGCCCTTCCAGTACATGCCGCCAAACAGTGCAGGCGCAAACTGCGCCACAGCCGCAAAGCTGATGAGCCCGATGCTCACCAGCGCATAGGCTTCGCCCGCCAGGTGAAAGTAGCCATAGCCCAGCACCAGCACGCCCAAAATGGCCGCGCGCCGTATGCCCAGCAGCAGGCGCGAATAGTCCTGCCCCGCCGCATCGCGCAGCCGGTGCCAGCGCAGCAACAGGGGCAGTACCAGCTCGTTGCTCACCATGGTGGACACCGCAATGGTCTCCACAATCACCATGCCCGTGGCCGCCGACAGCCCGCCGATGAACACGAACAGCGCCAGCACCGACTGCCCCGCCGCCAGCGGCAGCGACAGCACATAGTTCTCGGCATTGGCCTGGCCCGGGCCGAAGTACAGCAGGCCGCCCAGCGCAATGGGCAGCACGAACAGGTTGATGAGCAGCATGTACAGCGGAAACACCCACACGGCCCGGCGCAGGTGCACTTCGCGCACGTTCTCCACCACCATCACCTGGAACTGGCGCGGCAACAGCACCACCGACAGCAGCGACAGCAGCATCAGCGCAAACCACTGCGACCAGGCAAACGCCCCGCCCTGCTCCAGCCGCAGCAGGGGCCGCAGCGCCTCGTGGGCCTGCGCGCGGGCAAACAGATCGGCCAGACCGCCGTACATGCCGTACACCACAAAGCCGCCCACCGACAGAAAGGCCACCAGCTTGACCACCGACTCGAAGGCAATGGCGGCCACCATGCCCTCGTGCCGCTCGGTGGAGTCCAGATGGCGCGCACCAAACACCATGGTGAAGCCCGCCAACGCCATGGCCATATAGAAGGCGGTGTCACTGCTCCAGTGCGCAGGCTGGGCCACGCCGCCGGGCGCGGTGAGCAAGGCATACCCCGCCGACACGGCCTTGAGCTGCAGCGCGATGTAGGGCACGATGCCGACCACCGCAATCAGCGTGACCAATCCGGCCAGCAGCGGGCTCTTGCCGTAGCGGCTGGCGATGAAGTCGGCAATCGAGGTGATGCGGTAGGCCTTGGCAATGCGGATCATCTTGCGCAGCACAATCCAGCCCAGCACCATGGCCAGTGTGGGCCCCAGATAGATGGGCAGAAACCACACCCCGCCCGAGGCCGCGCGCCCCACGCTGCCAAAGTAGGTCCAGGCCGTGCAGTACACGGCCAGCGACAGGGCGTAGGTCCAGGGGTTGGCAATGACCGAGCGGCCCTGCTGCGCGCGCCGGTCGGCCACATAGGCCACGGCAAACAGCAGCAAGAGGTAGGCAAACGAGGCGGCAATGACCAGCGCGGGCGACAGCATGCGCTACTCCTGCGGGGGCAAGGTAGCCCCTGTAGTCACGGGCGCAGAGGCGCGGTCTGGCGTGCGTTCGTCGCCAGCATCGGCGGCCTGCCGGTCGCCGCGCTCCATGAGCCAGGCCAGCGCCGCAATCAGCAGCGCCCACCAGACAAACAAGGCCAGCGGGAACAGCGGCACACCCAGCACGGACAGTTCGCGGTCCCACAGGCCGAGCAGCGGAAAATTGAACAGCACCCAGCCGCCGGCAAACAGCGCAACCAGGCGTTGGGAGCCGAGTCCTTTGAGCACAGCGGTCTCCTGGCGGGAAGTCTGAGCGCCTCCCTGTGCCTCCATTGTGCGCCCGGCACTTACCTTGGTCTTACGTGGGCGTCAATCAAGGCACGCCCTCAGGCTTTGGGCGTGGTCTCCTTGCCCTTGGCCCAGCCATGGGCCTGGCGCGAGAGCGCAAAGTCCAACAACAACTTGCACCACAGCGTGCTGCCCGCCGTGGCCGACCAGGTGGCGTAATCGAGCTGCCCCAGCACCACCCCAGCAATGACGACAGCCACCACCACCCCCGCAATCAGGTTGATGGCCAGGGCATAGGGGGCGTATTTTTCGGGATTGGGGGGCGATTCGCCGCGCTTGAGCGCGACCTCGGCAAAGTCGCGCCGTACCAGAATGCGCCAGGACCGGCGCAGCCAGAAGAACGCCATGGGGAACAGCGCCAGGAACAGGATCCACGTCAGGGCGACGCTGACATCAAACTTCATCGAATGCTCCACCTTGGGTCAGTAAAAAGGCCCTGCCAGCGCCATGCCGGCAGGGCCCTTGATTGTGACGCTGCTGCGCGCCCGCGCAGCAGCGGCCCGGGGTAAACCCCAGGTCAGTGGGCGCCATCCACCATCTTGGAGCCGCGCGGGATACGCACAGCCTCGACCATGTGCTGGATGTGCTCTGGCGGCTCCTTGGTGACCTTGTCCACCAGGAATGCCACGGCAAAGTTCACCAGCGCACCAATGGCACCGAAGGCTTCCGGTGTGATGCCGAAGAAGCTGTTGGCGCCACCGATCACGCCCAAGTATTCCGTGCCCTTGATGAAGAACAGGCCCTTGTGTGCAAACACGTAGAACAGCGTGATGAACAGGCCTGCCAGCATACCGGCCATGGCGCCTTCCTTGTTCATCTTCTTGCTGAAGATACCCATCATGATGGCGGGGAACAAGGTGCTGGCGGCAATACCGAAGGCCAGGGCCACAGTACCGGCAGCGAAGCCCGGCGGGTTCAGACCCAGGTAACCGGCAATCACGATGGCCACGGCCATGGACACCTTGCCCGCCAGCAGCTCGTTCTTCTCGCTGATGTTGGGGGCAAAAACGCCCTTGACCAGGTCGTGCGATACCGCAGACGAAATGGCCATCAGCAGACCAGCCGCCGTGGACAGCGCCGCAGCCAGACCACCCGCCGCCACCAGCGCGATCACCCAGTTGGGCAGCAGCGCGATTTCGGGGTTGGCCAGCACGATGATGTCGGCGTTCACGGTCAGCTCGTTGCCCTTCCAGCCAGCAGCCGCAGCCTTGCCCTTGGCGGCTTCGTTCTTGGTCTTGTCGTTGTAGTACTGGATGCGGCCGTCACCGTTCTTGTCTTCCCACTTCAGCAGGCCGGTTTTTTCCCAGCGCTTCATCCAGTCGGGACGTGCGTCGCCCTTGATGGAGGCTTCGGTTGCATACAGATCGCCACCGGCCTTGACGGCGGTGTTGACCGTGGCGTGCAGGTTCAGCTTGGCCATGGCCGCCACAGCAGGTGCCGTGGTGTACAGGATGGCAATGAAGATCAGCGCCCAACCAGCCGAGGAGCGTGCGTCCTTGACCGAAGGCACGGTGAAGAATCGCATGATCACGTGCGGCAGACCGGCTGTACCGATCATCAGCGACATGGTGTACACGAACATGTTGAGCGTGCTGCCCGCCGTGGTCGTGGTGTACTTGCCAAAGCCCAGATCAGTCACCACAGAGTCCAGCTTGGCCAGCAGGGACATGTCGGTGCCGCTGAAGCCGCCGCCCAGGCCGAGCTGGGGCAGCGGGTTGCCCGTCAGGTTCAGCGAGATGAAGATGGCAGGCACGGTGTAGGCCAGGATCAGCACGATGTACTGCGCCACCTGGGTGTAGGTGATGCCCTTCATGCCGCCGAACACAGCGTAGGCAAACACAATGGCCATGCCCACGTAAATGCCGGTGTCGCTGGACACGCCCAGGAAACGCGAGAACGCCACACCCACACCGGTCATCTGGCCGATGATGTACGTGAGCGACGCCACCAGCAGGCAGACCACAGCCAGGGTGCTGGCACCCTTGGAGTAGAAGCGGTCACCGATGAACTGGGGCACCGTGAACTTGCCGAACTTGCGCAAGTACGGGGCCAGCAGCATGGCCAGCAGCACGTAGCCGCCGGTCCAGCCCATCAGAAACAGGCCGCCACCGTAACCCATGTTGGCGATCAGGCCCGCCATGGAGATGAAGGAGGCCGCGCTCATCCAGTCGGCGGCCGTGGCCATGCCGTTGGTGATGGGGTGCACGCTGCCGCCGGCTGCGTAGAACTCGCTCGTGGAACCAGCGCGGGCCCACACTGCGATGCCGATATAGAGCGCGAAGCTCAGACCGACGAAGATGTAGATGGTGGTTTGCAAATCCATGATGTCAGCCCTCAGTCTTCATGCACGTCGAACTGACGGTCAATGTCGCCCATCTTTTTTGCGTAGTAAAAAATCAACGCAATGAAGATGTAGATCGAGCCCTGGTGCGCAAACCAGAAACCCAGCGGATACCCGCCCAGCTTGATGTTGTTGAGCATGTCCGCAAACAGGATGCCCGCGCCGAACGACACCACAAACCAGATAATGAGAATCTTGGTCAGCAGGCCGAGCGTGGCTTTCCAGTAGGCGTGACTGCTTTTGTCTTCCTTCATGAAATCCCCTCGTGTTGGAGTACAGATCACAGCGCCTGAGCACTGCCCCCGCGCACCCACAAGGCCAGCCCCGTGGATTGCGTGGTTGACTGTCGCGACGCTTCCTTACAGCGAACTGATGAAAATCGGCAATCTGACGCGTGGATTACGACCCAAGGGAAAACACCGAGGTTCTTCGTCGTTTCGTGTGGAACTTGACAGCGAGAATCCATCGTAGTGGAGCCCGGTGGGGCTTGTGGGCAACTCGGCAATCCGAGTTGTCCACAAATCCACGGGGCGGTGTTCTTTGCCAAGGAGGATTGCAAGA
>JAKLLE010000105.1 GCA_023150295.1 Giesbergeria sp.
AGGGTAGTATTCATGGGCGGGCACCAAGTTCAGACTTCGATACCCTGATCTTCCAGCCTTTTGGGCGGTGCCCGCAACTTTTTTTGCGCCTCACGCAGAGGCAAATTCGGCTGGGTTGAGGAATTCTGCAAGTCCCTCTTACTTCTGAACCCGTGGCGGGTCTGGCAGCAGACAGGCCTCGACCAGTTGCAGGTCGTTGTCGCGCGCGAAGTTCATCACAAAGTCCCAGGCCATGGGCTCGTGGTCGCGCAGGTCGCGGTGCACCACCACGCACTTGACGCCGCCCATGGTGGTGGGAATGCACCACGGCGAATAGCTCAGGTGGCTGCCAGGCCGGGCGCCACCGGGGCGGAAACTGCTCATCACCCCTGCCAGGCGCTCGGCCCAGTCGCTTGGGCGGAAGGTTTTCCCGCTGCTGGTGACGCCTTGGATGAAGACTTCTTTGCTTGAAGGGGTGACCATCGGATCGTGGTGTGGTTTGATGACGGACGGTGCAGGATCGCTGCGCAAATTGCCGCAACCGGGCATTTTAACTCTTATATAAGAGTTTGCCGACGCAGTGCTTACAGCCCCGCCCGCCAACGCATTGCTGTGATGCGCAATCGTCATGCATCTGCACAGCGGCACGCCCTAGAATCGGTGCTCCTTTTCCTTGCAGCCACCGCTGGCTGCGCTGTACGCCCCGTCTGGAGAATCCTGCATGACCGCTTCCACGCCAGCCACCTCGCCCCACGTGATGAACACCTATGGCCGCGTGCCCATCGCACTGCAGCGCGGCCAGGGCTGCCGCGTGTGGGACGTGAACGGCAAGGAATACCTCGACGCGCTGGGCGGCATCGCCGTCAACACCCTGGGCCACAACCATGCCAAGCTGGTGCCCGCACTGCAACACCAGCTCACGCAGCTCATCCATACCTCCAACTACTACCACGTGCCCTTGCAGGAGCAACTGGCGCAGTTGCTGGTCGAGCGCTCGGGCATGAGCAACGTGTTCTTCTGCAATTCGGGCCTGGAGGCCAACGAGGCCGCGCTCAAGATCGCACGCAAGTTCGGCCACGACCAGGGCATCGAGAAGCCCGAAGTGGTGGTCTATGAAAAGGCCTTCCATGGCCGCTCCATCGCCACGCTGTCGGCCACGGGCAACCCCAAGGTGCAGGCTGGCTTCGGCCCGCTGGTGGAGGGCTTCATCCGCGTGCCGCAGAACGACATCGAGGCCCTGCGCCGTGCCACCGAAGGCAACCCCAACGTGGTGGCCGTGTTCTTCGAGACCATCCAGGGCGAAGGCGGCGTGAACCCCATGCGCATCGAATACCTGCAGCAACTGCGCAAGCTCTGTGACGAGCGCGGCTGGCTGATGATGATCGACGAAGTGCAGTGCGGCATGGGCCGCACAGGCAAGTGGTTTGCCCACCAGTGGGCCAACATCGTGCCCGACGTGATGCCCCTGGCCAAAGGCCTGGGCTCGGGCGTGCCCGTGGGCGCCGTGGTGGCCGGCCCCAAGGCCGCCAACGTGCTGCAACCAGGCAACCACGGCACCACCTTCGGCGGCAACCCGCTGGCCATGCGCGCGGGGTTGGAAACCATCCGCATCATGGAAGAAGACGGCCTGCTGCAGAACGCCGCCAGCGTGGGCGCACACCTGCAGGCTGCGCTGCGGTCTGCACTGGGCAGTTTGAGCGGCGTGAAGGAAGTGCGCGGCCAGGGCCTGATGATCGGCGTGGAGCTGGACAAGCCCTGCGGCGCCCTGGTGGGCCGCGCGGCGGAGGCCGGCCTGCTCATCAGCGTGACGGCCGAGAGCGTGATCCGCATCGTGCCGCCGCTGATCCTCACCACCGCCGAGGCCGACGAAATCGTCGCCCGGCTCACCCCCCTGGTCCAGGCCTTGCTGGCCGAATGAGCCCCTGCGAGACAGCCATGAAACACTACCTGCAGTTCAACGACCTCAGCGCCGACGAATACGCCTACCTGCTCGAACGCGCCGCGTTCATCAAGAAGAAGTTCAAGGCCTACGAAAAGTACCAGCCCCTGGCCGACCGCACGCTGGCCATGATCTTCGAGAAGGCCAGCACGCGCACGCGCGTGAGCTTCGAGGCCGGCATGTACCAAATGGGCGGCAGCGTGGTGCACCTGACCACGGGCGACAGCCAGCTCGGCCGCGCCGAACCCATCGAGGACAGCGCGCGCGTCATCAGCCGCATGACCGACCTGGTGATGATCCGCACCTTCGAGCAGGCCAAAATCGAGCGCTTTGCGCAGTACTCGCGCGTGCCCGTCATCAACGGCCTGACCAACGAGTTCCACCCCTGCCAGATCCTGGCCGACATCTTCACCTACATCGAACACCGCGGCTCCATCGCAGGCAAGACCGTGGCCTGGGTGGGCGACGGCAACAACATGGCCAACACCTGGCTGCAGGCCGCGCAGCTGCTGGGCTTCAAGGTGCACGTGAGCACGCCGCGCGGCTACGAAGTTGATGAGAAATTGGCCGTTGGGGCAGGCGGAATAAGCGCAAGCAGCTATCAATTTTATAGCAAACCACTCGAAGCCTGCCAAGGCGCAGACTTGGTCACCACCGACGTGTGGACCAGCATGGGCTACGAGGCCGAGAACGAAGCGCGCAAGAAGGCCTTTGCCGACTGGTGCGTGGACGCCGAGATGATGGCCGCCGCCAAGCCCGATGCCCTGTTCATGCACTGCCTGCCCGCGCACCGAGGCGAAGAGGTGGAAGCTGACGTCATCGACGGGCCGCAGTCGGTGGTGTGGGATGAGGCCGAGAACAGGATGCACGTGCAAAAGGCACTCATGGAGTACCTTTTGCTCGGCCGCGTGGCATGAAATGCAACGCGGTGGCGCGCCAGCGCCAGCAGACTGTTTCGGCGCAGGCTCATGTCCGCCACGCGGACGTGAAGCAGCCGCAGGCTGCGGGCCGAAGCCAAAACAGGATGCACGTGCAAAAGGCACTCATGGAGTACCTTTTGCTAGGCAAACTGGCCTAACCCCCCATGCCCTGGCGCCGCCAGCCCGCCCACAGCGCCGAACTGCTGGCACAGTGGCAGTCCCTGGGCCAAACGCTGGGCCGGGACACCCCCGCCTGGCGTGCCGAAGGACGGCGCCTGGTGCAAAGTTGGGCCCGCTGGCCCCGTGCCTACCACGACACCACGCACCTGTGGGCTTGCCTGGAGCACCTGCGTACGCTGCGCACCGCCCAGCCCGGCGCACTGCAAGACCCCACGGCTGTGGAACTGGCCCTGTGGTACCACGACGCCATCTACTGGCCCTGGAGCGCCCACAACGAGCAACGCAGCGCCGACTGGGCCGTGCGCTTTCTGCGCGGCCAGTCCTTGCCCGAAACCCTGGTGGCGCAGGTGCACCAACACATCCTGGAAACACGCCACCAGCCCGGACCGCTGACGGGCGATGCACCGTGGGTGGTGGACATCGACCTGGCCATCCTGGGCCAGAACCCGGCGGTGTACGACCGCTTCGAGCGCAACGTGCGCCGCGAATACTTCTTCGTGCGCTGGCCGCGCTATGTGGCGGGCCGCAGCGCGGTGCTGCGCGGCTTCCTCGACCGCCCGCGCATCTATGGCACCGATGCGTTCCACGAGCGCTACGAGGCCGCCGCGCGACAGAACCTTGAGCGCGCCCTGGCCGCGCTGCACACACCGCCCCGCCCATGACCCACCCCTGCCTCACTTGCGGCGCCTGCTGCGCGAGCTTCCGCGTGGACTTCTCGGTGTACGAAACCCAGGAGCTGGGTGGTGACGTACCCGACGGTCTGGCCGTGGACGTGACCGACACCCTGCGCCGCATGCGCGGCACCGACCACAGCCCCCCGCGCTGCGCTGCCCTCACCGGCAAGGTGGGCACCCAGGCCGCCTGCGGCATTTACGAATGGCGCCCCTCGCCCTGCCGCGAGTTCGCGCCCGGCAGTCCGGCCTGTGAGCGCGCGCGGCAGCGCCACGGGCTGGGGGCCTACCCTGATAATTGAATGGAAAATTGGCCTCTAACGCTTACCAGACAAGCGCAGGCAGCTATATTTTTAATAGCATTCTTGGCGCAAGCGCTACGGCTGTGAGTGCATCCACACCGTCTTGCCAGTAGCTGCCTGCCGCGCGGCCGGGTCCACCGGGGTGGCGCAACCGCCGCAGTCGCTGCACGATCCGCACGACGGCGCCTTGCCCAGCGCAGGGCGCACGCGGCCCAGGCGTTTGCGCAGGGTGGCGGGCATCCAGTACCACAGCGCGTAGAGCGCGGCCAGCAGCACGATGGCGCCCACTGCCAGGTTTTGCCACAGCGCGCTGTCCATACTCAGCCTCCGCCCAGGGCCACCGTGAGGTGGTAGGTGGCGGCACTGGCGGCATAGGCCAGTGCAAACATGTAGCCCGCCATGAGCAAGGCCATGCGCCAGGAATTGGTCTCGCGCCGCACCGTGGCCAGGGTGGCAATGCACTGCGGCGCAAACACAAACCACACCAGCAGCGACAGCGCCGTGGCCAGCGACCACTGCTGCGCGATCAGCGTGCCCAGTTGCGCCGCCGCCTCGTCACCCGTGGCCGACAGCGCATACACCGTGCCCAGCGCGCTGACCACCACCTCGCGTGCGGCCATGGCGGGCACCAGCGCAATGGCAATTTGCCAGTTGAAGCCCAGGGGCGCCACCAGCGGCTCCAGCGCGCGGCCCAACTGGCCCGCCAGGCTGTAGTAAATGGCGGCTTCGGTGGCACCCTCGGGCGGCGCCGGAAAGGTGGACAGCACCCACAGCAGCACCGAAAGCTCCAGGATGATGCCGCCCACGCGCTTGATGAAGATGCTGGCGCGCTCGTACAGGCCGTGCGCCAGGCTGCGCAGCGCGGGCAGGCGGTAGGGTGGCAGTTCCATAAGGAGCGGCGTGGGCCGCACCGTGCCGCGCCAGAGCTTGAGCACCGCCGCCACCGCCATGGCGCTGAGAATGCCGCCCACGTAGAGCGCGAACATCACCAGGCCCTGCAGGTTGAACAGGCCCGCCACGGTGCGGTCGGGGATGAAGGCGGCGATCAAGAGCGCATACACCGGCAGGCGTGCCGAACAGGTCATGAGCGGCGCAATGAAGATGGTGACCAGCCGCTCGCGCCAGTGCGTGATGGTGCGCGTGGCCATGATGCCCGGAATGGCGCAGGCAAAGCTCGACAGCAGCGGAATGAACGAGCGCCCCGACAGCCCCACGCTGCCCATCACGCAGTCCAGCAAAAAGGCCGCGCGCGGCAGGTAGCCCGAATCCTCCAGCGTGAGGATGAAGAAGAACAGGATGATGATCTGCGGCAGGAACACCAGCACGCCCCCGGCCCCGGCCACAATGCCCTCGACCAGCAGGCTGCGCAGCAGCCCCTCGGGCAATTGCGACTGCAGCCACTCGCCCACCGCCCCCATGCCGGATTCAATGGCGTCCATGGGCACAGCGGCCCAACTGAACACCGCCTGGAACATCAGAAACATGGTGGCCGCCAGCACCAGCATGCCCCACAGCGGGTGCAGCACCACGCGGTCGATGGCGTCGTCGCGTCGCATCAGGCCTTCGGGCTCGCGCACCGCCAGGCGCAGGATGCGGCGCACCTCTTGCTGCGTGTGCAGTACCTGCATGGGGCCCTGGGGCTGCCATGCAGCCGCCTGGGTGGCGCCTGCGTGTTGCCAGCCGTCGAGCCACTGCACCAGTTCGCGCGCGCCCTCCTTGCGGATGCCCACGGTCTCCACCACGGGCATGCCCAGTTCGCGCGCAAGCAGCTCGCGGTCGATGGCAATGCCAGCGCGGCGCGCGGCGTCGCTCATGTTCATCGCCACCACCATGGGCAGGCCCATGGCGCGCGCCTCCAGCACCATGCGCAGGCCCAGTTGCAGCTTGGTGGCATCGACCACGCAGACCAGCAGGTCGGGTGCGGCCTCGCCCGCGCGCTGGCCGGTGACCACGTCGCGCGTCACGGCCTCATCGGCACTCAGGGCGTTGAGGCTGTAGGCACCCGGCAGGTCCAGCACGCGCACGGTCTTGCCCGCGGGCGTGGTGAGCACGCCCTCCTTGCGCTCAACCGTGACCCCGGCGTAATTGGCCACCTTCTGGCGGCTGCCGGTCAGCAGGTTGAACAGGGCGGTCTTGCCGCAGTTGGGGTGGCCCAGCAGGGCCAGGCGCATGGCGGCAGCGCTCATGCTGCGCCGCCCTGCACCGGCGGTGTGGTGCTGATGCGCACCAGCGCGGCCTCGCGCTTGCGCAGCGCAAAGGTGGTGCGGCCCACGCGCACGGCCATGGGGTCGCCCGCGGGGAAGGCCCGTGCCACCACATGCACGCGCTCGCCCGGCAGAAAGCCAATTTCCAGCAGGCGCAGCAGCACGTCGCCCTCATCGGACGCAGCGTCCATGCGCAGGCCTTGCACCCAGGCGTCGGTGCGCAGGGGCAGGTCGGCCAGGCCGGTGTCGCCTGCGGCGGCGGTGGCCTGAGCGGCCATGGGAATCACTGCTTCCATGATGGTCTGAATAAAAACTATTCCCAATTGTAATCGGGCGACCCTACCAGGGCAAGGCGCAGCCCCGGCACACGGCTTGCGCCGCATCAAGCCTGCGGCGTGCGCGGGATAATGCCCCATGCCTCGCCTTTGGGACATCTCCCCCGCCCTGCACCCCGGCACGCCGGTGTACCCCGGCGACACGCCTCTGCACCTGCACTGGAACAGCACCCTAGGCCCAGACTGCGCGGTCAACGTGGGCACGCTCACCCTCAGCACCCACCTGGGCGCCCATGCCGACGCACCGCTGCACTACGACCCCCAGGGCGCCGCCGTGGGCGCCTTGGCGTTGGAGCCCTTTCTGGGCCCCTGCCGCGTGGTGCACGCCCGCGGCAACGCCGCGCTGGTACAGGTGGCCGACCTGGCCCATGCCCTGGGTGACCCGCTGCCCCCGCGCCTGCTGGTGCGCACGCGAGTGCACCCTGCGCCCGCGCACTGGGATGCCGACTTCCGTGCCCTGGCCCCGGCCCTGCTGCAGCACCTGGCCGACCGCGGCCTGCTGCTGGTGGGCCTGGACACGCCCAGCGTGGACCCCGCCGACAGCACCGACCTGCCCAGCCACCAGGTGCTGCGTCAGCGCGATCTGCGCGTGCTGGAAAACCTGGTGCTCGACGAGGTGCCCGAGGGCGACTACGAACTCATCGCCCTGCCGCTCAAGCTGAGCACCGCCGACGCCTCGCCCGTGCGCGCCGTGCTGCGCGCCCTGTGACCCCCTGCCCCACCGCCATGCAAGCCCTGCTCGACGCCATTGCCGCCACCCCTTTGCCCACCGAGGCCTGCCGCATCTTCCATGGCCGTGGCGGCCTGCACCCCGGCTGCGAAGGCTGGACGCTGGACGCCTACCCGCCCGTGTGGGTGTTCACCAGCTTTGAACCCGCCGACGACGCCCTGCTGGCCGCCGTGCACCAGGCCCTGCAAGCGCGCTGGGCCACACTGGCACCCGGCGCCGCACTGCACTGGGTGTACCAGTGCCGCCACCCGCAGCAGCGCGAAACCCGCACCATGGCGGGCCAGGTGCCCGAGCCGCATGTGGTGCAGGAGGACGGCGCGCGCTACCTGGTGCATGTGCTGCGCGGGCAAAACCACGGCCTGTTCCTGGACATGGCCGAAGGCCGCCGCTGGGTGCAGCGCCACGCCGCCCAGCACCCCGGCCTGCGCGTGCTCAACCTGTTTGCCTACACCTGTGCGTTTTCGGTGGTGGCGCTGCGCGCCGGGGCGGCCCAGGTGGTCAACGTGGACATGGCCGGGGGTGCACTGGCCACAGGGCGGCAGAACCACCGGCTCAACGGCGTGGAGGCCGGCGCCCTGTTCTGGGACCACGACATCTTCAACTCCTGGGGCAAGATCACGCGCCACGGCCCCTACGGGCTGGTCATCATCGACCCGCCCAGCTACCAGAAAGGCAGCTTCGTCGCCACCAAGGACTACGCGCGCCTGCTGCTCCGCCTGCCCGACCTGCTGGCCCCCGGCGGCCACGCCCTGCTATGCCTGAACGCCCCCGAACTGGACAGCGCCTTCCTGCGCCAGCAGGTGCAGGAACAGGCGCCCACGCTGCAATTCGTCGAGCGCCTGGCCAACCCCGCCACCTTTGCCGACGCCCAGCCCGAGCGGGCGCTCAAGGTGATGGTGTACCGGGAGGCGGGGTGAGCGGGTCTGGGCAGCAGCGGTTGCTCAGACTGACCACATGCTGAAGAAACGCGCCCAGTGAATATGGACTTGTGGGTCTGGAGGCTATAGTGCAGAAAACGGATGCGCTCACAAACCCGGTTCAGCAAACGCTTGGACACCAAGGGTGGCGTTGCAGCGACTTTGTCGGTTTTTTATGCCTGCTCATGCATCCAGCGCGCAATCGTAAGCACATGAATTTTTTGGTTTTTCAGTTATTTGACGCCACGGTATCTGACGGCTGCCGGGCATATCCGGTGAGTTGCCGACTACATCAAAGTTAGCCTTCTATGAGATACGAACTGGAACCAGACAACCGCAATTGCCCAGATGCCGTACTTCTGGGCGACCTGCGAGCGGTCGCCTCTCGTCTGGGTAAATCCACGCTCACGAAGGACGAATACAACAAGAACGGTCGTTTTTCTGCTGCAACGATGCAAAACCGTTTCGGCTCCTGGAATAGTGCCCTGTTGCAAAGCAATTTGAGCGTGGGCAAACGGGCTCTATGCCGTTTTGTGTGGAACTTGACAACCTCAAAGACACCGATGCACCCATCCATCAGCCTGCGGCAATGCTGGTTGCAGCGGATTGAGCGGCAAATGCTTGAGCCTGGACATGCGCAAGTACGCGATGGCAATG
>JAKLLE010000009.1 GCA_023150295.1 Giesbergeria sp.
CGAGGGAGCACTGCGGGTCACCCACGGGGGAATCGATGCGATAGCGCTGCGCATTCTTCCTGACAACCGCAAAGTGCTCAAATATTGAGCACCGAAGTGTTTCCGCCATGTTGCGGTTTTGAATTTTGCAAGTCCCTCACATGCCCACCCTCAACCAGCAGCGCACCCACAAATACATCGCAGCCCGCCAGCAGCACCCGGCCTGGCTGCTGCTGGCATCGCGGCGGGCGCCGCTGGTGCTGAGTTGCCTGGATGCGCTGTTCGAGCACCAGCGCGATGGTGTGGCGTTTGATGCCGCGGTGCAAGCGCTGGCGGACATGCTGGCGGTGCATGCCAACGAGGTGGACTTTGAAATCGACAGCAACGACACCCTGAGCCAGGCCCGGCGCGAGGTGCGCGAGTGGATACGGCGCGGGCTGGTGGTGGAGCGCGAGGGGCGGGTGTTCGAGACCGATGCGCTCAAGACCGCGCTGCGTTTCATCGCACAGCTCGATGGGCGCATGATGACCTCCACCGCATCGCGTCTGGCGGTGGTGCAGCGCGAAATCGACAACCTGGCCGCCGCACTCAACCCCGACCCGCAAAGCCGCACCGAGCATCTGCAGCGCCGCATGGCAGACCTGCAGCAGCAGCTCGATGACGTGCAGGCGGGCCGCATCGCAGAGCTCACGCCCGAGCAGGCGGTGGAAGGCATTCGCGAGGTGTATGCGCTGTCGGTCAGTCTGCGGGCCGACTTTCGGCGGGTGGAGGATTCATGGCGCGAGGCCGACCGTGCGTTGCGCGAGGCCATCATCAGCGCCCGCCACCACCGGGGTGCGGTGATGGACCAGTTGCTGGACGGCCACGCCAACCTGCTCAACACGCAAGAGGGCCGGGTGTTCGACAGCTTCCACCAGCAACTGTCCCACCAAACCGAGCTGACAGAAATGCGCCAGCGCATCCGCCAGATCCTCGACCATCCTGCTGCAGACAAGGCGCTCGATGGCCTGCAGCACAGCACGCTTCGTCTGCTGGTGCAGCAGCTCATCAAAGAAGCCAAAGTGGTGCAGGCCGTGCGCGCGCGCAGCGAGCGCGAGGTCAGCCAGTTCATGAAAACCGGCCAGGCGGCCGAGAACCAGCGCGTGGGCCAGTTGCTCAACGACGTGCTGGAGCAGGCCCTGCGCATCGACTGGCAGCGCCAGACCATGCGCCGCCAAAGCACACCGCTGCCGCCGCTGGGCGTGGCCCTGGGCAGCGTTCCGCTGGTGGAGCGCCTGCGCGCCAAGTCGCTGGACGGTGGCGATCAGGCCGCGCTGCTGCTGACCACGGCCTACACCGACCTGGGCGAGATGGACGGCGAGTTCTGGCAGGCGTTTGAAGGGCTGGACCGCGACGCGCTGGTGCAGCGCACCTTGCAAACCTTGGCCGAGCGGGGCCAGCCGATGAGCTTGGCGGAACTGGCCGCCGCGCTGCCCCCGGGCGAGCACGACCTGGAAACCTTTGCGCTGTGGCTGGCCATGGCGCGCGAGGCCGGTGTGGCGCTGCAGCCGGGCGAGGAACACATCGACACAGAAGATGGCAGCCAGCGCTGGCGCTTTACCGTGCCGCGCGTGGCGCTGGATGGCGCGCAACTGGCGCAGAGGGAGTGGGAACTGTGATGCAGCAGGAGCCGGATATTTTTGACCGCATGGCCGCGCAGGGTGCAAGTGCGCAAGCAGAACAATCGCTATCAAAAGAAGAGCTGCCTGCGCTGGTTGAAAGCGGCATTGCAACACAAAGAACTTCAAGAACGCCGCCCAACGTGCGCCAGGCGCTACAGTTTTTGCTAGCGCACGGCTGGCTCGAATCTGCCACCAAGCCGAAGCTGTTCCACCTGATTGCGGCGCAAACCACACTGCTTGATGCGCTGCTGGAGCCGCTGGACCTGCGCGTGGTGGTGGACGATGTGCGCGGCCTGGCCTTTCTGGCCGTGGTGCCCGACTACGCGGGCGACGACACCGACGAGAGCGAGCAGGACGACTGGACGCACCCGCTGATGAAGCGCCAGCGGTTGACGCTGGAGCAATCGCTGCTGCTGGCCTTGCTGCGGCGCGAGTTCTTGCAGCGCGAGCAGGAAAGCGGCACCGGCACGGCGGTGCGCATCACGGTGGACAGCCTGCTTCCGCAGTTGGAGACCTACCTTGGGGCCACCGGCAGCGACATGCAGGAGCGCAAGCGCCTGGGCCAGCTGCTGGAGAACCTGCGCACGCACGGCATGGTGTCGGACGTGGATGCGCAAGACTGCATCACCATCCGCCCCATGATCGTGCACCTGCTCAACCCCGAAAACCTGCAAACGCTGCTGCTGCACCTGCGCGAGGTGGCAGAACAGGGCAGCGCAGCCCACGGCGGGGGCACGCCATGAGCGCCGACGCCTCCTACATCCTGCAAGAGCTGCACCTGTACAACTGGGGCGCGTTTGCGGGCCGCCACCAGGTGGCCATTGACCCCGGCAACAGCGCCATCATCGGCCCCACGGGCAGCGGCAAGACCACGCTGGTCGATGCGCTGATGACGCTGCTGTGCGCCAGCCCGCGTTACAACCTGGCCTCCACCGGCGGACACGAGAGCGACCGCGACCTGGTGAGCTATGTGCGCGGCGCCAGCGGCCAGGGCAACGACAGCGGCGACCACATTGCACGGGCGGGGCGCTGCGCCACGGGCATCTCTGCACGGCTGGTGCGCGGGGCTGAATCGGTCTGGCTCGGCGCGCTGCTGTGGTTTGACGGCAGCAGCCAATCCGCCGCCGACATGCAAAAACGCTGGTTCTTTGCGCAGGGCGCAGGCCACAGCCTGGACCTGTGGCTGGAAGAGCAGCACAGCGGCGGCGCACGCGCGCTCACAAGGCTGGCCAAGGACAGCGAGGGCCTGCAGATGTTCAGCAGCAAGGCGCCCTACCTGGCCAAGCTGCACAGCTTTTTTGAAGTGGGGCCCAATGCCTTCACGCTGCTCAACCGCGCGGCGGGGCTCAAGCAGCTCAACAGCATTGACGAGATCTTTCGCGAGCTGGTGCTGGACGATCACTCGGCGTTTGAGGACGCACAAAAGGTGGTCGATGGGTTTGCCGAACTGGCTTCCATCCACGCCGACCTGGAGCTGGCGAACGCGCAGTATGTGTCGCTGCTGCCGCTGCGCGATCTGGCTGCGCGCGAGCTGCAGCAGGCCCAGCACCTGGCGCACTTGCAGGCGCTGCAGCAACAGCTGCCGCTGTGGTTTGCGGCGCAGGGCGTGCAATGGTGGGGCGAACGCATCACGCAACTGCAGGCACAGATGGCGGCGCGGGGTGACGCACTGCATGCCGCGCAGGAGCACGTCAACACCACGCGAAAGGTCGAACAGGACTTGCACGGCCAATACCTGCAAGCCGGTGGCGCCAACATCGACGTGCTGCGCGAGAACGTTGACCACGCACGCAAGGAGCTGGCGCGCGTCCAGAGCAACCTGGCGCAATACCAGGCCCTGGCGCGCAACCTGGGGCTGGGGGACCGCGCAGGGGCCGACCACCTGGTCAGCCATCAGGCCCAAGCCCAGGCGGCGATGGAACAGATCGACGCACAAGAGGCCGGGTTGCAGGCCGACGCCGAACGCGCCATCGCCCAGGCCCACAACGCCCACACCCGCCTGAACGAGATCCAGGCCGAATACGACGCCGTGCGCCAGCGCCCCGGCTCCAACCTGCCGATGGAGTTCCAGCGCTTTCGCGCCGAGCTGGCCGAGCACCTGGGCTTGCCCGAAACCGACCTGCCCTTTGCCGCCGAGCTGGTGGAGGTGCGCAAAGCCGAGCAAGCGTGGCGCGGCGCCATCGAGCGCGCGCTGGGCAGCCACCGGCTGCGGATTTTGGTGCCCCACGCAGCAATGCACACCGCCCTGCAGTGGGTGAACCAGCGGCACAACCGGCTGCATGTGCGCCTGCTCGAAGTGCGTGATGCCACGCCTGCGGCCTTTCTTGCCGACGGCTTTGCACGTAAGCTCAACCTCAAGCCCGCAGCACCCTCAGCCCACCTGAGCACGCTGCGCCAACTGCTGTCCAACCTGGACCGCCACTGCGTGCCCGACGTCGAAACCCTGGAGCGCACGCCGCAAGCCATGACGGCGCAGGGGCTGATGTCCAGCCAATCCGGCTACTTCGACAAACAAGACCAGAAACGCCTGGACCAGGACTGGATGACGGGGTTTGACAACCGCGACCGGCTGATGCATTTGCTACAAAAAATGGAGCTGCTGGCGCTTGACCATCAAGCGCTGGACGCCCAAAAGACCCAAACTTTGCACACCCAGCGGCGCGCGCAGGAGCAGCGCCAGCTGTGGGCCGCGCTCCAGGCACTGCGGACCGAAGATCTGGACACCGCCACCGCCCAAACGCAGTTGCAGCACAAAGAGCAGCAGCTGCAGGCGCTGCTCCACCCCGACTCCGGCACCGCACAGGCCCAGCAGCGCTGGGAGGCCGCTCAAACCCAGACCCGCGCTGCAGAGGGGCAACTGCGCGATCTGCAAACGGCCCAGACGCAAGACGAAACCTTGCGGGCGGCGGCACAGAAGCAGCACGGCGCGTACCAGGCGCGCAGCACCGACACATTCGCCATCGACGCCGGCTTTGCCGTGCAACTGGCCCGCGCCGGGCACCGGCTGCCCCCGCTCGATGGCGACAACCTCGAAGCCCAGGAGCGCGACGCAGGCACTGCCGTACAAGCCAAAGCCGCTGAGGCCAGCAAGAAGCTGAACACCCTGCACACCGACATCGTGCGCCAGATGGGCAAAGCCCAGGCTGAAGACCGCGGCGCGCTGGCCGACCACGCGCAAGAGGTGGGCGCGCTGCCCCACTACCTGCAACGCCTGCAGGTGCTGGAGGAAGAGGCCCTGCCGCACAAGCGCCAGCGGTTTCAGGAATACCTCAACAACACCTCGCAGCAGGGCGTGGACACGCTGCTCAATGGCATCGCCGCGCAGGTGGCGGACATTGAAGAGCGCATTGCGCAACTCAACCAGACGCTGCAGCGCGTGGACTTTCAGCCCGGCCGCTATTTGCAGCTGGAGCCGCGCGCCGTCGTCCACCAAAGCCTGCAAGAGCTCAACCGCGCCCAGGCCCAGCTACGCACCGAAAGCCTGCGCGACGATGGCGGGCAAAGCCACTACCGCGCGCTGCGCGCCATCGTGGAGATTTTGCAAACCCACGCCAGCAACCGCCGCAGCAAGGCCGCCCAGGCGCTGCTGGACGCCCGCTACCGCCTGCAGTTTGCCGTGCTGGTGCTGGACCGGGCCAGTGGCCAGATGCTGGAGCGGCGCACCGGCTCGCAAGGCGGCAGCGGGGGCGAGAAGGAGATCATCGCCAGCTACGTGCTCACCGCTTCGCTGAGCTACGCGCTGTGCCCCGATGGCGCCAGCCGCCCGGTGTTCGGCACCATCGTGCTGGACGAGGCGTTCTCCAAAAGCTCGCAGGCCGTGGCCGCGCGCATCATCCAGGCGCTGCGCGAATTTGGCCTGCACGCGCTGTTCGTCACGCCCAACAAAGAGGTGCGTCTGCTGCGCAACCACACGCGCAGCGCAGTGGTGGTGCACCGGCGCGGTGCACAGGCCACGCTGGCATCGCTGCGCTGGGAGGAAATCGACGCATTCCGCCGCAGCGCTCCAAGCGCTCCAAGCGCCTCTACCGGCATAGAGGCATGAAGTCACCCCAGGATCTGGCCGCACGGCTGGCCCAACACTGGAACAGTGCCGATTGGCGCGAACGCCAGCTTCTGGGCACCGCCGCAGCGTGGCCGCTGACCCTGTCCATCGGCCAGCCTGACACTGCCGTGTTTCTGAACGACGCCGCCGCGCTGCGCAGCCATCTGCAGCAATGGCGTGCCGTGGAGCAGCATGGCCTGGGCAGCGTGCAGTGGCAGGAGCGGCGCTACCGTGGCAGCAGCGGTGCCATCGCCGTGCCCACGCACTGGCAACTGGCCAAGCCTTCGCAATGCGTGGCGGCCATCGTTCACTTCAAGGTGCCGGGGCATGCGCAGGTGAAAAGCGACTACACCCGGCTCGGCGCCCTCATCGCGGTGGTAGAGCACCCCGGCTTTCAGCGCCTGCTGGTACGCCGCCTGGTGCAGTGGCGCGACACACCGGCCGAAGCCGTCATTGCCGCTGCGCACATGGCGCTGCAACTGGAGCCCGGCTGCGCCCGAGGCAAGCCCCTGCGCGCGCTGGCCGTGCAGGGCAATGACAGCAAGTTCTTTGAGCGCCACGCCAACCTGCTCACGGCCCTGCTGGACGAGCGCTTCGACGGCGAGGCCAGCCGCCAGGGGCTGGTCGGCTTTCTGGGCGCGCTGCCGGAGGACGACCACTGGCTGCTCATCGCCCCGCTGGCCCCGGGTCTGCTGCCCTTCGCACGCCAGCGCGTTCGCGCCAGCGAGTTGATCACGACGCCGCTGCCCGCCCACCGCGTCCTGCTGGTGGAGAACGAACGCTGCCTGCACCAGCTGCCGCGGCCCTTGGCGGACACCATCGCCGTGCTGGGCGCCGGGTTGAACCTGGGCTGGCTGGCGGCGCCCTGGCTACGCGGGCGTGCCGTCGCTTACTGGGGCGACCTGGACACCTGGGGCCTGCACATGCTGGCCAGCGCGCGCGGCCACCTGCCGCATCTTCAAGCATTGCTGATGGATCGCGCCACTTTCGAAACCCACCAGCATTTGGCCGTGACCGAGCCAGTGCATGCCTGTGCACCCACCTGCCTGGCGCTGCAACCCGATGAGGCCTTACTCGATAGCTACTTGCGCGCCCTGAAAAAAGGGCGGTTGGAGCAGGAATTTTTGCCGTCGGACGTGGTGCAGCACGCCGTGCGCGCCTGGGTCGCAGCAGGTTCTGCGGCCGGTGCCGTTGCGGGAGAGGCGCAGGCCAACGACGCTCCACCGTTCAGCCCAGCACCCACGTCGCCACCTGCGTGTAGCCACTGATGCCCAGCAGAATGTTGAGCGGAAACGTCAGCCCGAGCGACAGGCCCACGTAGAGCGACGGATTAGCCTCGGGGATGGCATAGCGCACCACGGCGGGCACGGCGATGTAGGACGCGCTGGCGGCCAGCACCATGAGCAGCACGGTGTCGCCCAGCGGCAGGCCGGCCGCCTGCGCCAGCAGCAGCGGCAGGCCGGCCGCCTGCGCCAGCAGCAGCGCCAGGCCGGCATGCACGGGCGGCGCCAGCAGGCCGTAGGCGATGAGCAGGGGCGGCTGGCTGCGCAGGCCGGGCAGGTTGCGCGCGGCGCTCAGGCCCATGTCCAGCAGGAAGAAGGCCAGCATGCCCTTGAACAGATCGCCGGCAAAGGGCTGCATGGCCTGCTGGCCCGCCTCGCCCGTGAGCAGGCCCACGGCCATGGCGCCGAGCAGCAGCAACTGGGCGCCGTCGGTGAAGGATTCGTGCAGCACTTTGGAGAGAGAAAAGCCCGCCCCTCCCTGACCACCGCCCAGCGCCAGGGTGCCGCCACCACCGACCTGCACGGCAACGGGCGTGGCGGCCTGGCTGCGGCGCAGGGCATTGGCCATGAGCACGGCCAGGATGATGGCGGGCGACTCCATCAGGGCCATGGCGGCAGCCATGTGGCCGCCGTAGGCGATGCCCTGGGCGTCGAGGTGGGCCGTGGCCGTGATGAAGGTGACGGCGCTGACCGAGCCGTAGGTGGCGGCCACGGCCGCGGCGTCGAAGCGCGGAATGAAACGGCTCAGCAGCAGATAGCTGGCCACCGGCACCGCCACGGCCAGCGCCACTGCCAGCCCCAGGCCCGTGGCCACCTGCGCCGTGAGGCCCGACTGCGCCAGCGCGAAGCCCCCCTTGAGGCCCAGCGCCATCAGCAGGTACAACGACAGGAAACGCGAGATGGGCGCGGGAATTTCTAGATTGGACTTGACCAGTCCGGCAAAGACGCCGAAGACGAAGAACAGGATGGCAGGGTCGATCAGGGTGTGCATGGCAGGGCTTTCACAGGCTCGGCGTGACTGTAGGGGCTCCAATGGATAAAGTAAAATCGATATTCAAATAGCTATCCATAGCTTTTTATCTATGAATATCACCTTCCGCCAGATGCGCCTGTTCCTGGCGCTGGCCGATACGGGCAGCGTCAGCGGCGCGGCGCGGGCCCTGCATGTGACGCAGCCCACCGCGTCCATGCAGCTGCGCGAGGTGACCGAGGCCGTGGGCCTGCCGCTGTACGAGGTGATCGGGCGGCGCGTGCACCTCACCGACGCCGGGCGCGACCTGGCCGCCACGGCACGCGCCATCGTCGATGCATGGGAGAACTTCGGCCAGCGGGTCAACGCCATGCACGGCCTCACGCGCGGGCGCCTGCGCGTGGCCGTGGTCAGCACGGCCAAGTACTTCGTACCGCGCCTGCTGGGCGGCTTTTGCACGCAGTACCCGGACATCGAGATCGCGCTGGAGGTGCTCAACCGCGACGGCGTGGTGCAGCGCCTGCGCGAGAACCTGGACGATCTCTACGTCATGTCCATGCCCCCGGCGGATCTGGACCTGGAAGACCATGTCTTTCTCTCCAACCCGCTGGTGCTCGTGGCCTGGCAGGGCCATCGCCTGGCGAAGCGCCGCCGCATCGCCCTGGCGGACCTGGGCGACGAGCGCTTCGTGCTGCGCGAACGCGGCTCCGGTACCCGGCTGGCCACGGACCGTTTCTTCGCGGCCCAGGGCTTCGAGGCGCCCACGCGGCTGGAACTGGGCAGCAACGAGGCCATCAAGGAAGCCGTGGCGGGCCGCCTCGGGCTGGCCGTGCTGTCCCGGCATGCCCTGCGCGACAGCGAGCTGGAAACCGATCTGTGCGTGCTGCCGGTGCAGGGCATGCCCATTCCCTCGCAATGGCATGTGGTGCACCCGCGCGCCAAGCAGCTCTCGCCGATTGCGCAGGTCTTTCGCGCCCACCTGCTGGGCGCCGCAGGCCAGGCACCCGCCCAGACCGGGCGAGGCTCAGTGCCGCTACAGTCGGCGCCATGACCGACACCACGCCTCCCGAAGACCGCATGCAGGCCCTGGCCCGCGCACTGCAGCAGTTCGCCGACGCGCGCGACTGGGGCCCCTTCCATTCGCCCAAGAACCTGGCCTCGGCGCTGATCGTCGAGGCCGGCGAGCTGCTGGAGCATTTCCAGTGGCTCACCGAGGACCAGAGCCGCCAGCTCGCGCCCGACACGCGGCAGGCCGTGGCGCACGAGATGGCCGACGTGCTGCTCTACCTGGTGCAGCTCTCCACGGTGCTGGACATCGACCTGATAGACGCGGCGCGCGCCAAGATGGCCCTGAACGCGCAGAAGTACCCCGCAGAGCAGTCACGCGGCCACAGCCGCAAATACGACACGCTGTGAGGGCGGCGCAGCGCCTCATGTACACTGGCCGCTTCATGCCGTACCTCCCGTTCACCACCGCATCCGCTGTTGCCCCCATGGGCGGCATGATGCCGCGCGCCTGCGCGCGGGCGATGGGGGCACGAATGATGACCACCATTACCACCGCGGCCACCTGAGCACGCGCAGGTGGCCGTACCGGCGGCCACCTGGTGTCTTCTCTCTTCTTCCCCGAACGAACGAAACCCAGCCCTGGCAGCCGGGTTTGCTTTTGTTTGTTCGGAGAAGTCCATGTACCGCGATCCTGATCCCCGTTTCGAATCCCTTGGCGGCCACCCCGTGGCCCTGCGCCCGCTGCGCGTGGGCATGATCGGCATTGGCACCGTGGGCGCAGGCACCTTCCGCGTGCTGGCGCGCAACCAGGCCGAGATCGCGGCGCGCGCCGGGCGCGGCATCGAGGTGGTGGCCGTGGCCGCGCGCAACCTGGCACGCGCCGCCGCCATCGTGGGCAAGGGCGTCGCGCTGACGGACGACCCGCTGCAGGTCGCCACGCGGCCCGATGTGGACGTGCTGGTCGAGGTGGCCGGCGGCACCGGCCCGGCGCGCGACTGGGTGCTGGCCGCCATCGCGCACGGCAAGCACGTGGTCACGGCCAACAAGGCGCTGCTGGCCGAGCACGGCGAGGCGATCTTCGGCGCCGCGCGCCAGCACGGCGTGGCCGTGGCCTACGAGGGCGCGGTGGCGGTGAGCATCCCCATCATCAAAGCGCTGCGAGAGGGGCTCACGGCCAACCGCATCGAGTGGGTGGCGGGTATCGTCAACGGCACCACCAACTTCATCCTGAGCAAGATGCGCGACGAGGGCCTGGACTTCGACGAGGCGCTGGCACAGGCCCAGGCGCTGGGCTACGCCGAGGCCGACCCTGCGTTCGACATTGAAGGCATAGACGCCGCGCACAAGCTCGCGCTGCTGGCGGCCAACGCCTTCGGCATGCGCGTGGACTTTGCCGACGTGCAGGTTGAGGGCATCACCGCGCTGCATCGCCTGGACGTGGCCTGCGCCGAACAGCTGGGCTACCGCATCAAGCTGCTCGCCGTGGCGCGGCGCCGCGACGAGGGCGTGGAGCTGCGCGTACAGCCCGCGCTGCTGCCTGCCACGCAGCTGCTGGCCCAGGTGAACGGCTCGCTCAACGGCATCCTGGTGCACGGCGATGCCTCGGGCATGACGCTGTACTGCGGCGCGGGTGCGGGCTCGGAGCAAACGGCCTCGGCCGTGATCGCCGACCTGGTGGACGTGGCCCGCCTGGACGGCACACACGCCGCGCAGCGCGTGCCGCACATGGGCTTCCATGCCCATGCGCTGCAGGCCCTGCCGGTGCTGCCGCGCGCCGCCGTGCGCACGCGCCACTACCTGCGCGTTCCGGTGCACCACGATCGGTGCATGGCCAGCATGGGCAGCATGCTGGCTGACCAGGGCCTGGTGGTGGAGCGGATGGAATGGATGCGCGACAGCCCATGCCCAGGCCACCACCTGCTGGTACTGACCGCCGAGGCCCCCCAGGGCACCGTGGACCAGGCCCTGCACGCACTGCAGGCCCTGGCCGAAGTGGCAGGCCCCTGCGTGCAGTGGCGCGTGGAGCCGCTGGCCGGTTGAGCGCTTTCCCTCAGCGCGCAGCAAACAACTTGCCGCGCGCCGCTGCCGTGATGGCCGCCACCGCCGGGTGCGTGATTCGGCGTTCGACCGAAATGGCGTAGAACTCTTCCATCAGGTCGTCGGGCGTGCCCAGCCACTGCACCTGGTACTGCTGCACGATCTCATCGGCCAACACAGCGGGCGCCGCAAACACGCCCTGGCCCTCGCGGCCAAAGGCCTTGAGCAGGGCACTGTCATCGAACTCTGCCGCCACCTGGGGCATCAGCGCGTGCCCGCCCAGCCACGCGTCCAGGCGGGGCCGCAGCGCCGTGTGCGCGCTGGGCAGCAGCAGCGGCATCTGGCCGATGCACGCGGGAAAGGTCTTGCGGGCGCGTTGTGCCGTCAGCCCCGCCGCCTTGAGCAGCCCAGGCGCAGCGAAGAACGCCACCCCCGACCGCCCCAGCAAGTGGGTATAGACACGCACACTCAGGCTGACGGGCGCAGGCACATCGGACACGATCAGGTCCAGCCGATGCACCGCCAACTCGCCCAGCAGGCCGGTGAGCCCGCCCTCGTGGCATGCCAGGCGCGGGGGCTCGGGCAGGTCCATGGCGGGTTCCAGCACGTGGAAGGCCACGGCCTTGGGCACCGAGTCGGCAATGCCCACGCGCAGCACGGCGGTGCGCCGCACATCGCGCCCAGTGGCCAGTGCCTCCTGCAGCGAGGCGCCCAGGGCAAAGATCTCGTCGGCATAGCGCATCACCAGGCGGCCCGCATCGGTGGGCTCCACTCCGCGCCCCACCTTGCGCAACAGGGGTTGCCCCACCCGCTCCTCCAGTTGCTTGATCTGGCCGCTGAGGGTTTGCGGCGTGAGGTGGAGCTGCTCGCTGGCGCGCACGATGCCGCCGGTGCGCAACACGGTCCAAAAGTAGTGCAGGTGCTTGTAGTTCATGACAACGACATTGCGGTTTTATCGAAGTATCAAGCGCATTTTCTGATTTTTTTCTGATGTATGCCCACCTACAGTGCATCCATGGCAACTACTTTGAAGGAGTCCCCATGAAATGCCCCCACTGCTCGACCGCTTCGCTGGTCATCACCGAACGCAACCACATCGAGATTGACTACTGCCCCCAGTGCCGTGGCGTGTGGCTGGATCGCGGTGAGCTGGACAAGCTGATCGAGCGGTCACAGCAGGAGTACGCACCGGCCCATGGCAACAAGGGCTTCGAGCGCCTGGCACCCCTGCGGCGGCGCAAGTCCAACTGGCTCAGCGAAGTGTTTGATTGACCCCCATCCAGCCCCACCATTCCCCAGGAGATACCCCATGCGCAGCTACCCCCGCAACAGCCCCGAAGCCGCCGCCCGCATCGTGGCACTCATCATGGTGGCCGACGGCCACGTCAGCCGCAGCGAAATGGCCGCGCTGGATCGCCTGCATGCCAGCACCCTGCTGGATCTTGCCCCCGCCGACATGGCACGCGTGCTGCGCGAACTGTCCGAAGACCTGATGTGCACCGCCTTTGCGCCCTGGTGCAGCTCCTGCCGCATCAGCGAGGAATTGCTGCAGGCGCTGCTGACCGAAGTGGACGACACCGAGCTGCGTGCCTCCACACTGGCGCTGTGCCGGGAAGTGGCACAGGCCGACGCACACCTCTCCGACGCCGAAGAGAGCCTGCTGGCGCAAACCGCGCAACTGTGGGGCCTGGGGACCGATCGCTACCTCCAGCCCCCACCCCAGCGCCCCATGGCGATGACCCTGTGAGCTTTTTTCTACCCTTCCAAGCGCCCTTGTTTCTTGCACCATGATTGAACTTCTGCAGACCCCATTCCTGGGCCACGCCGTCTGGCTATGGCTGGTTTTTGTGGGCGTGGTGGTGGCACTGCTCGCCTTCGACCTGGGCGTACTCCACCGCGACGACCACGAAATCGGCATCCGCGAAAGCCTGTGGCTGTCGGCCGGTTACATCAGCGCAGCCACGCTTTTCGGCGGCTGGCTCTGGTGGCAGCTCGGCCGCCAGAGCGGTATCGATTACTTCACCGGCTTCGTGATCGAAAAATCGCTGTCCATGGACAACGTGTTCGTGATCGCGATGGTCTTTTCGTTCTTCGCCATTCCGCGCCAGTACCAGCACCGCGTGCTGTTCTGGGGAATTCTGGGCGTCATCGTGCTGCGCGCGCTCATGATTGGCCTGGGTGCCGCACTGGTCACGCAGTTTTCGTGGGTGCTGTACCTGTTTGGTGCCTTCCTGGTGGTCACTGGTATCAAGATGCTGTGGATGGCCGACCACACCCTCGACCTGGAGAAGAACCCACTGCTGCGCTGGCTGCGCAGCCACCTGCGCGTGACACCCCAGCTCCATGGCAACGCCTTCTTCGTGCGTGCACCGCACCCCGCCACTGGCCGGGCCGTGACCTGGGTGACACCGCTGTTCCTGGCACTGTGCATGGTGGAGTTTGCCGACCTGATCTTCGCCGTGGACTCAGTGCCCGCCATTTTTGCCATCACCACCGACCCGTTCATCGTGTACACGAGCAACATCTTCGCCATCCTGGGCCTGCGTGCGCTGTACTTTGCGCTGTCGGCCATGATCCACCGCTTCGCCTACCTCAAGTACGCGCTGGCTCTGGTGCTGGTGTTCATCGGCAGCAAGATCTTCCTGGTCAACATCGTGGGCAAAATCCCCTCGCTGGTGAGCCTGGGCATCACCATGGGGCTGATCGCGGGAGGGGTGCTGGTGTCGCTATGGAAGACCAGGGGACAAAACGCCAATGCCGGAATACATGCTCCGTGGAAAGAGGCTGTCACACAGAAGTCTGGTTGAGCCCTGTTTCATTGCTGGCGAGCGATGCCGCTGTTGCTGCGCAGCTCCAGCACCTCACGCAAGTTCAAATCCACGCCCGCCATTGCTGGCGGGCGATGCAATCTTGTTCCTAAAACGACGGTCGCGGTTTTCGGTTTCAATCCACGCCCGCCATTGCTGGCGGGCGATGCCTTGCCGGTGATGGGCGTGAGCACGTCGAAGTACGGTTTCAATCCACGCCCGCCATTGCTGGCGGGCGATGCGACGGCTACCGGCATCAAGCCGCACACCCAGCGGCTGTTTCAATCCACGCCCGCCATTGCTGGCGGGCGATGCTGGCTGTCCAAGGTTGCGGGGCGGCCGATGTCCAGTTTCAATCCACGCCCGCCATTGCTGGCGGGCGATGCTCGGTCACCTGGGGGGTGTAGGTGTACTGGGTTTGGTTTCAATCCACGCCCGCCATTGCTGGCGGGCGATGCGTCCAGCGTCCGCTTTCCCTTCACTGCCCCGGCGTTTCAATCCACGCCCGCCATTGCTGGCGGGCGATGCCCTACAGGCGCATCACCGTGGCTGCGGCCATCCTGGACGTTTCAATCCACGCCCGCCATTGCTGGCGGGCGATGCCCTTCAGCCTCGACAGCCTGTGGACGGTGCGCCAGTTTCAATCCACGCCCGCCATTGCTGGCGGGCGATGCCCCCACTTAGCGAGCACGGCGCGGGCAATTACTCGGTTTCAATCCACGCCCGCCATTGCTGGCGGGCGATGCGGCCGGGCCTGCGGCGGGGGTGGACTACAACTTTGTTTCAATCCACGCCCGCCATTGCTGGCGGGCGATGCTCCGTGAGGCGATCAGCGATGTCAACCCCGCGCAGGTTTCAATCCACGCCCGCCATTGCTGGCGGGCGATGCCTTCCTCGATGCTGGTTGCCTGCGGGCCGTGGTCGTTTCAATCCACGCCCGCCATTGCTGGCGGGCGATACCTGCGGTTTGCGGCGCTGGTGATCTTGGTGGTGTCGTTTCAATCCACGCCCGCCATTGCTGGCGGGCGATGCCAACTTACCACCTCATGGCCGCGCTCGCTCCAGAGTTTCAATCCACGCCCGCCATTGCTGGCGGGCGATGCGACGCCATCGCCTACGCCCTGCAGCACCTGCCGGTGTTTCAATCCACGCCCGCCATTGCTGGCGGGCGATGCCAGGCCGTTGGTGAGGGTGGGACATACCCCGTTGATGTTTCAATCCACGCCCGCCATTGCTGGCGGGCGATGCATCCCATGAGCAGCCGTATGCGGTGCCCGGCGGAAGTTTCAATCCACGCCCGCCATTGCTGGCGGGCGATGCTTTCGGCGGCTTTGCGTTTGCCGCCAAAGTAGGGGTTTCAATCCACGCCCGCCATTGCTGGCGGGCGATGCGTTGGGGATGCGGCTGACGATGATGTGGGCGCCGAGGTTTCAATCCACGCCCGCCATTGCTGGCGGGCGATGCTTGGTGGTGGCGGCCATGGTCAGCGCACCCCCTTGTTTCAATCCACGCCCGCCATTGCTGGCGGGCGATGCGAGCAAGAGCGCGGATCGTTGGGTGCATGAGGCAGTTTCAATCCACGCCCGCCATTGCTGGCGGGCGATGCAAAGCGAGTCGGCGGTGTTGGGCGCCCTGATGCTGTTTCAATCCACGCCCGCCATTGCTGGCGGGCGATGCCGTTATCGTCCGGCCAGAAGTCCTTATCGCTGTAGTTTCAATCCACGCCCGCCATTGCTGGCGGGCGATGCTTCAAATTCGACCTTTCCGCCGGATGTTCGGCAGTTTCAATCCACGCCCGCCATTGCTGGCGGGCGATGCCTTCGTGCATAAAGACCGCTACGCAGGCTCCGTGGTTTCAATCCACGCCCGCCATTGCTGGCGGGCGATGCGGCAAACGAGTTCATGCGCCGCGTTCTGGACAAAGTTTCAATCCACGCCCGCCATTGCTGGCGGGCGATGCGAGTGCAGGCGGTCGGTGTGTTCTTGCTCGTCGCTGTTTCAATCCACGCCCGCCATTGCTGGCGGGCGATGCCGCAGGTTCGCGCCGCCCAGGTTCGCGCGGCCAGTTTCAATCCACGCCCGCCATTGCTGGCGGGCGATGCTTCATCGGGCGCTGCTACAGCCTCATTGACCTGGGTTTCAATCCACGCCCGCCATTGCTGGCGGGCGATGCGCGGCGCCGCGCGGGTTGTCGTCGCGGTTCACCTGTTTCAATCCACGCCCGCCATTGCTGGCGGGCGATGCTAGCTTGGCGCTGCTGCTCCTGTTCGTAGGCAAGGTTTCAATCCACGCCCGCCATTGCTGGCGGGCGATGCCTGGGCGGCGCTGCCACGCCAGAATGTCATAGGGGTTTCAATCCACGCCCGCCATTGCTGGCGGGCGATGCGTTGCACTGCTACCGCCACCACCGCCGCCACTGATAGCCGAAGTTTCAATCCACGCCCGCCATTGCTGGCGGGCGATGCTCTTCCGCGCTGTTGGCTTCCTTGAGCACGTTCTGTTTCAATCCACGCCCGCCATTGCTGGCGGGCGATGCATGGCGCGCTTGATCTGCGCCTTGATCCAGTCGGAGTTTCAATCCACGCCCGCCATTGCTGGCGGGCGATGCGTTCCATGCTCATGCCGCCACGGGCATAGACGGCAGTTTCAATCCACGCCCGCCATTGCTGGCGGGCGATGCTGTATGAGAGCACCACTTTGTACGGCTTCTACAAGTTTCAATCCACGCCCGCCATTGCTGGCGGGCGATGCCCGTTTCGACATATCGTTATGCGACGGACAAATGGTTTCAATCCACGCCCGCCATTGCTGGCGGGCGATGCCCGATCCATGGAGGTTTCCGCCTTGCTGGAGTCGAGTTTCAATCCACGCCCGCCATTGCTGGCGGGCGATGCGCTTGTTTTTTGGTTGCCATGTGGGTTCCTTGTCGTTTCAATCCACGCCCGCCATTGCTGGCGGGCGATGCCGCCTACTACCGCTTGGAGCAGCGAGAAGACCAACGCTGTTTCAATCCACGCCCGCCATTGCTGGCGGGCGATGCGGCAGAGCAGCAGGCCGAAACCGCCCGTCAGCTCGTTTCAATCCACGCCCGCCATTGCTGGCGGGCGATGCGCAATGGGGGATAGAATAGCTGCAGCTGTCATTTGTTTCAATCCACGCCCGCCATTGCTGGCGGGCGATGCCCTGGGGCGTCAAGTGCGAAGGAGGCTATCGAGTGTTTCAATCCACGCCCGCCATTGCTGGCGGGCGATGCGCTTCGCATACAAATACTTGTGAACACACATCTTTTTTGCGCACTTGCGCGAAGTGATCCACGCTGACGGATTCTCTGGAACACGGCGTAGTCCCTTGTGAGTGAAAGCCATATACCGCAAGACATTACGAAGCGCGCGAACCCCTGTGTGATGTGACCATCACTTGAAGTTCGCGGTTGTCACGATACCACGGCGGGGATGTGTAGCGGGCGTGCAAGGTAGCGTTGACATTGGCCACTAAAGCACCAGCGGCCCTTCAAAATCTACTGCCTTGAACACGCCATGCTCAATCACTTCAAAGCCTCTGGCTGCGGGCATGCGGTACAGGCGCAGGCAGTCGGCCAAGGGGTCGATTTCTGCCAGCAGTTGACGCTCCAGGGTTTCAAATTTGGCTGTATCGAGCTGACATTCGAATACCGATTTTTGTACTCTTTGCCCAGTGCTCTCGCAGATTTTTGCAACCCTGCGCAAACGGCGCCTACCTGATTTGGTTTCGGTGTTGACGTCGTAGCAAACGAGTACCAACATGGGCAGCTCCTACGCCATCACTTGGCCACGAAGGGCACGTACGGGGCGGCATCATCGCGCACAGCGCGTGCCATGAGGCGAGCTTGCACCAGGGGCACCAGCCCCAACGCCACTGGCTGTGCAAGCAAAGGATGGTTGATTTCGTCTTTCTTGCGCTCTTGGTAGGCCACCACCACGGCTTTGCGTGCATCGGGTTGTAGCGAAACGCCCCCACCTTCGCGCAAAACAAAGTCGCGCTCGGTCAGTTGCCCCCGGTTGATGAGGGTGAGGGCCAAGCGGTCTGCCCAGGGGCGAAACTCTTCCATCAGGTCTAGTGCCAAGGCGGCGCGCCCTGGTCGCAGTGCATGCAAGAAACCGACTTGGGGATCGAGACCCGAAACCTCCAGAGCGCTGCGGCAGTCGTTCATCCACATCGCATACAAGAACGACAGCAGGGCATTGAAACGGTCGCGTGGAGGGCGGCGTGTGCGTCCATCCATGGCGAAGGAGGTGCGTAGCTCAGGGCGTATCAATAGGCTGAGGCCGCCAAAGTACTGGCGGGCCGCCTCGCCCTCAAGCCCGCGCAACTGATCCAGGCTGCTGGCAGCGGGCAGGGCACGCAGACTGGCTGCCAAGTCATCGGTCAGGCGCGCAAGGGTGCTGGCTTCAGCGTCTGACTTGGCTTCGCGCGCACCACGCTGCACTACTTGCCGGGTGTTTTTGATCTTGCCCGCGACACAGGCGCGGGCAAGATCCAAGGTAAAGGCCGCATCTGCCACACGCTGAAATTGCGCCTGACGCAACAGCACATTGCCGCTGACGGCGCCTTCGAGCCGGGCTTTGAAACGGCCGTTGTTGTCCAGCAGCACAAGGGCAATGCCACTCTCAGCCAAGCGGTGCATGAGGGGCGCCGACAAACCGATGTGCCCGAAACACACCACTGCCGTCAAATGATGCAGCGGCACGCGCAGGCGGGTTTCGCGCTCGACCTCCACACGCACGGTGTCGTTGTCCAGCCGCAGGTAGGTTTCTGGCGTGGTGAGGTAAAGGGTATTGAGCAGTTGCATGGTTGTCGCTACGCATCGGGGTCAAACAGCGCGGCGCGGGCTGCGGCCACGCAAGCGTGGGTCGCCTGGGGTTGGCAACGGTCACTCAACGAGCAGGCTTTACAGCGTCTTGCAGACTGTTCTGGGGCCAGCGGCAAAGGCAATTGCCCGCTGGCCAGCATCTGTCGCACGGCGTCTGCCGTTTGCGCCACAGCTGTGCGCAACTGCACGGTGATGGGCACCACGCGGCGGCGGCGCGAACTGGCGTAGTACAAGGCCCCTTCGTTGACGTGCTTTCCAAGCATGGCCTCCAGGCACAGTGCCTGCGCAGCCAGCTGCAGGTCATCACACGCGGCAATGTCTGCAGCCTTGTGGCGACTGCCGTGTTTGTATTCCACGGGGTAGGGCACACCACCGGCCACAAACTCAACCACATCGGCCTTGCCTATCAGGCCCAGCGCGTCGTGCCAAAGGGGCAGGGCGCGCTCAACGCGCACGCCCTTGGCGGTTTCTACCCCCGGTTGGTCAGCCTTGGCGTGCACGGCCTGGCCACGCAGGGTGTGCACGTTGTCGTCAAACACCTGCTCCAGGTGGATCAAGCCGCACTGACGTGGGCAGTATTGCCAATGCTGCAGGGCCGACAGGGGAATGGGGTCGAGAGCATCTTCCATCGGCGGCTCCTGCTGGGGTGTGCACTATGCCTTCTTGGCTCTGATGGGCTTCACCTTCGCCGATATTGGTGCCGTTGGCGCAGGTGCTTTCGCGTTTGAGGCGAGTTTCGGCACCTTGGGCGGGGGCGGAGGCAGGTAGTTGGCTCCTGTCACTACCGACTGTCCCGTCTGGCTCTCCAACTGGTGGCGGGCCTGGCGCGCAATGCGACCACCGCTTTTGGCGGCGGCTTTGTTCTCTTGCATTCCTGTGGCCTGCACGCTCTCGGCAATCTGTCGGGTGGAGAGTTCCGCCAATGCGGTGAAGATCAACTCGGCCTCGCTCATATGGTCGCGCAGGTTGTGGCTTTTCAGGCCCTTCTTTTCCTTGTGCTGCGCCACGCTCAGACCCGACCATTCCTGGTGAATGATGTTGGTGAGGATGGCAAATTCGCTGCCCGCCTTGATGTCGTGCTCGCTCCAGTAGTCGGTGAGCTTGTTGCGGGTTTCCTGCCCCGTCATGCGCTGCTGAATCCACTTGTCGCTGCGGCCATGCTGTTGCCAGGTCTGGCGGGCGCGGTCCAGCGACAGGGCGGGGTCGGCCATCTCCTGCATGCGTTCGTAGCCCACTTTGGCCAGCCACAGCTTGATGGGCTCGGCCTTCGGGCTGGGTATGGTTTGAACAACGCGCAACAAAGTCTCGGCCGTGGCGCAGTCGGTCTCGCGTTGTTTACCGTCTGGGGCGGTCAGTTTCAACCTTACGATTTTTTCGTAAGGTTGGTCAGAGCCTGCTTCTTGCGCCAGTTTGCGCTTGAGGTCAGACCAGTAGCGGTTGGCGTTGGAGCTGTCCGTCAACACCTGCACCACGTCAATCACCGAGAACCACCAGGTCTCGGTGCTTTCGTCGTACACGCGGCGGATGGCCTGGCCGTCGAAATCGGTGGGCAGGATTTTCATGGAGTGCTTCCCTGCGTCGATCAGCAGCGGCGCGTCAGCGTCACGCCCGGTGCGGGCTGCAGCGATTGCCCCACGGCCAGGCTTTGGCCATCAAACGCTACCGAATACGCATCAAAGCTGCGGGCCACCGCGCCTGGCTCCTTGGGCGTGACTTGCAGGCGGTCAAACAGCGCATGGGCGGGCGCATTGCCCAATTCGCTGTCGTGTTTGAACACGTACAGCCCCCGCGTGGACATTTCGCCGCGCGCGGCAGAGCGGTCATGCTCAAACATCTGCGACAGGGCCTGGAACACGAGTTCGAGGTCGTCTTCGCCAAAGCCCGTCTGCTTGGCCAGGAAGGACGAGACAAAGCCGTGGGCCACATACACGCCATAGGGCACGGTGTGTTTGCGGCCCATGGTGCGGTTGTCGCCCTGCTGCTTTTCGGCCTCGCCTTCGGTGGCCACGGCCATGCGGGTGATGGAATGCTCCAGTGCCACGATGGGCTCGAAGGAGCGCGCAAAGGTCAGTTGCACCGGACCACGCACCTGGCCGCAGTTCACGCCGATGGACATGACGGCACCGAACGTGCGCACGTCAAAGAAGTTCTGGCACATCCATTGGCGCGCCAGGGCCACTTCGTCTGCGCTGCCCTTGCGCTTGTCTTTCGCAGGCTTTTTCTTCTTGGCGTCAATTGCTACTGTTTCAATAGCATCTTCCGAAGACTCCTCCTGGGCCACAGCCAGATTCAATGCCGAATACGCACGCTGGTTCTGGTGGTTCAGGATGGCCTTTTCGCGCACGTAGATTTCGAAGCGCTTTTCGCCCTCGATGGGGGCGCGCTCTTCCTGCTCTTTGACCAGCCCCACAAAGTTGCGCACCTTGCGCTTGAGCGATACGTCTGTCACCAGACCATGACCGGATTCAGCGTCCAGGCGAGGCATGTTGCCGGCATCGGGGTCGCCGTTGGGGTTGCCGTCCTTGACGTCAAAAACCAGAACAAAATCGTAACGGTGGGCGAGGCTTTTATCGGTGCTCATGCTGTGGGTCCTTCCGAGGATGGGGTGTTGGTGGTGGCGTTGTCGTCGGTCTTTTTTGTGAAGAAGTCTTGCCGCTGGTGGTAGTAGCCCAGGGCAAAGCGGCCTTGGTCAGGCAGGGGCAGGTGTTTGGGGAAATCCGTGACCGGCCCCAGCACCTCGCCCATCAGCTTTTCGAACGAGGCAACGCGGCCCCCTGGGAGCTTTTTGAGGTGGGCGTTCTTCAAGCGCAGCAAGGTGGTGAACACAGCGACAGGGGTGCTCGACGCGGCGCCGTAGTAGCGGTCGCGAATGGTGGCGTTGAGGCCGGGACTGGCCTCTTCCTGGATTTTTTCCAGCACCGCAAAAAGCCGCCCCAGGCGGTAGGCCGGGTTCGTGTTGCTGAGATCAAGCATGGGCAAAAACTCCTTTTCGGGGGCGAGGGATGGCGAGGACAAAGCGGCGTGGCGCTGCTGGCGGTTCAGGCAGGCCTTGATCGCCGCAGCACGCAGGTAGTTGACGGTCTGCTCGGCCCGGCAGCGGCCTACAGCGGCGTTGAGCCACAAGCTGGGGTAGGGCACGTTGGGCCCGGCCAGGATGGCATCGACCACCGCCCCGCCCAGGTTGGGCGGAATGTTGTCGGCCTTGTTCTGCAGGGCCACGGCGGTGAGCAGGCGAAACAGCGAGGGGTAGCGCGCATCATTCGACCCGCGCACCAGGGCCAAGTCGTCGAAGTGCTGCGCAATGCGCTGGCCCAGCTCCTGCAGCGTGATGCAGTGATAAAAGCGGATGCTGATGCGAGCCGCATTCGGTGCCAGGCCCAGCACGTGATAGCGCAGGTCTTTGTCCATAGGGCCCCAGTGGCCGCTGTGCACGGCGTTGAGCAGGGCTTCTACCTTGTCGGTGCTGGCATCGGGGTTGTCTTGGAAGATGTCGCCAAAAATGGTCTCGTAGGGTGCCTGCCGCTCGGCCCAGAACACGGTGGAGGCATCGCCCACCTGCATGCGCTGGGGCGAGTCTTTGCGCAGCAGGTGGTTCAGTGCCGTGGTGTAGGCAAAGGCAGCGGCGCGGCTGACCGGGGCGTTTTCGCCCTGGCGCTCGGTTTTGCCGTAGGACTCGAAGGCGCGGGCGTTGAAGGAGACGATGTTGGCCCCAGAGGTTTGCGCGCCCCACACACCTTTGATAGAGGCGTGCAACCGCTCCACCGGGGCTTGTTCACCCGTGACGAGGCACATGGCCTGCGGCGCATCGTCATCGGTGGTGGTGTTGAGCGCGGCGTGCACCACAGCGGGCCGCTGGCACACCAAGTCCATGTCGCCCTGCAGGCGAAAGCTCATCACCGCGTTGCTCTCCAGCGCGTCTGACCAAGCAGGCTGGCGTTCGAGCTGGGCCAAGTCCATGCGGTCCAAAAACCGCAGCACGGCTTGGATGCCTGCGTCTTGGCGGACGGCTTCAGGCAGTGCAGCCATGCGGGCACGGAACGCTGCATGCTGCTCGGCCACGCGCTCGGGCTTGCCTTTGGTGTCCACGCCCAACACATATTCGAGCGTGTCCCACAGCAGGTTGGCGGTAATGTTCGAGGCCCGCTTCACACCCATGGGCACTCGGTAGGTGCGCGCTACCTTTTTCTTTCCCTGCAGCTCACGGGTATCACGCAACTGCAGCAGCTCGCCTGCGGCGTTGATCTCCAGGATGAAGGGGATTTCCTTTTGCTCCAGCCCAAACACAGGCAGGCGCTGGGCCGGATCGGGGTCGTCGCATTTGCGGCGGTAGTAGTCGGTCAGGGCTTGCAGGATCATCCCCGTGCCTCCTCAAACGGTGGCACGTCAATCACGCCTTGCTCCATGCACGCATTGAAAAAGCGCGGCTGCGGATCGCTGGGGCGGGAGAAGTCCAGGTCGTGCAGCATCCAGCCCAGCTCGCGGGTGTCGGGGATGGGGGTGGCGGGTGCGCAGGCTGCCGTGACCAGCCGAAAGTCCGCCGCAAACTCGCGGCAGCCCAGGTAGGGCTGGTTCACGCACTGGCCTTTGCTGGCGCGGCGGGTGAACATTTCGGTGTACTTCACCAAGGGCTCGGCGCAGCCCGGAGCGAGGGACAGCTCAGCGTGCAGGCGGTAGGCCACGTCGCGCAGAAAGTAGCCTGCGCGCTGTACCCGATCATCTTCAACATTGATCCCCAGGATTCCAGCACCGGCACCCATGGCTTGATGAACCGTGGGCGTCTGAATCTTCGACTTCACCTCGTTACGCCGCAGGTTGATGAACCGGATGGGCCGCAGCACCTCAATGCGCTGCACGCGCCAGCGGATGGCGGGCTTCCACAAAATGGACTCGAACACCGCGCGGGCGGCAGAGGGGGTGATGACGTCATACGAGACGCGCTCGACCTTCATCTCGGGGCGGGTAAAGCAGGCGAAGGGGCCTGCGACTTCAAGGCAAAACATGGTCATTGTTGGGTCACTTGAAAACATCAACCAGCTTGAAAAAGACCATGCCGCTACCGACTGGCAAGGCCACGAATACAAGGCTCAGCCGCAGCACGACCAAGAGCCAGGCCATCACAAACCTATAGGCGGGCTGACTGTGCATCAACCTCAACTCTTTCAACATCCGAGAAAAATCCAAAAAGGCCATAGGCTTACCTTTGCAAACCGGAATGGCTGCATTCTACATACTTCTTGGAAACGTTAGTTAATTTAATATTTTTGAAGGCGCTTTGATATGATCACAGGCCGCGTAAGCGTGGATTGAAACTTGGAAACGTTTGTTAACAAGCGTTGGGAAGGGTGGGACATAGTCCCACCCTTTTCCTTTAATACACATACCCAAGCGCGTCGATTGGGATCCCTTCAAGGTGCAGCCCAAGACAGGGGTCATACAAACCGGCTGCATCAACTTGCAGATACATGCCCGGAACCACTGAAGTTTTTAAGCTGCCCTCTCCAAGCATCCTCAGCGCCACCTTTTCTCGAATGTTGACCGTATAGCGCTGCAGCTTGCGCATAAGCCAGCGCTCAGGCCCTTTCGCGGCCAGCCGATGAAGCAGGGAGTCGATGTCGTCCTCTGCCTGTGGATACCGAACCACCACGACAACGCTGGCTTCGTCTTCAACGAGCTTGAACACTTTCGCCGCTGATTGAAACTTCACCGCCAAGTCATGCGACTGAACCTTTAGCAGGTTCACGACGTTGTGCTGATCAAGGCTTACAGCGTGATAGAAGTCCCTGAAGTACGCATCGAAAAGCGCGCGATTCAACGGATCCAGGTTAGCGCTTGGCAATGTACGGACAAGTGACTGCGCGGCTTGCTCCAAATGCCCTTTTGGTGGCCGCTCTGGCGGCACAAACACCACCACGCGCCCTTTGCCCTGCATGCGCCCTTCGCGGTTGCAGCGGCCTGCGGCCTGGGCGATGGAATCCAGCCCCGCCAGGGCGCGATAGACCACGGGGAAGTCAATGTCCACCCCGGCTTCGACCAGTTGGGTGCTGACCACGCGCAGGGGCCGCGTGTCGCGCCCTTCGCGCTTGGCCTTCAGCCGCTCTTTGATGTGGGCGATAACGTCCTTGCGGTGCGCGCCGCACATCAGGGCCGACAAGTGCAGTGTGCCTTCGGGCATGAGGCGCTGCAGCTCACGCGCGGCCTTGCGCGTATTGACGATGGCCAGCACGCAGTCCTCGGCGCTGAGCTGCGCGGCGATGTCGGACCAAGGGGTGGGGGTGGTCCAATCGGGCGGCAGCTGCACATTAACGCGCTTCAAGGCGTCAAACAGGGCATCGGGGTCGTCGATGATCTCGCGCACGTTGTGCAGCCCGCGCAGGTTCTTGCTGGCGTCAAAGTAATCGGTGCTGCCCAGGGCTGGCTGCGTGGCGGTGCACAGCACCACGGTGACGCCGTAGTGCGCCACCAGCAGGTTGAGCACGTCCAGAATGGGCTGCAAAAACGCTGGGGGCAGTTGCTGCGCCTCGTCCAGCACGATGACGCTGCCCACCAGGTTGTGCAGCTTGCGGCAGCGCGAGGTTTTGGCGGCAAAGAGCGACTCGAACAACTGCACGTTGGTGGTGACGACCAGCGGTGCGTCCCAGTTCTCGCAGGCCAGGCGACTGCGAGCAGTTTCGTCTTTCTCGGCAGCGTCGGCCTGGCTGTGGTGTTCGATCAGCACCTCGTCGCCCAGGGCCTGGAACACGTTACGGAAAACGTCCGCCGTCTGCTCGATGATGCTGGTGTAGGGGATGGCGTAGACGATGCGGCGCTTGCCGTGGGCTTGTGCGTGCTCCAAAGCAAAGGCCAGGCTGGAGAGCGTTTTGCCACCGCCCGTGGGCACCGTGAGCGAGAAGAAGCCTGGGGGCAGTGCGGCCTGGGCACGGCACTGGCGCAGGATGTCGGCGCGCAGCTTGTTGACGGGGGTAGGAGCCACAGGCAGCGCGGCCATGTGGGCGTTAAACGCATCGCGCATTTGCGCCAGGGTGGGGAAGCCTTCACGGCGGGCGGGTTTGCCAGCGTCAAAGTGCGCCTCGGTGTCCAGAAAGTCGGAATCGACCAGGCACGAGAACAGCATACGCACCCACAAGGCAAAGCCGTCGGCGCCGCCTGGGATGCGCCGCAGATCGGGTGTGAAGCCGTCTGGCTTCAACACCTCATCGGATGGATTTGCGCCCAGCGATTCCTGAAGCTCTTTCAGGCTGTCTGGATCCGCCAAGCGCTGCTCAAGGCCGTCGTTCCAATCGGCCAAGCCAGAGTGGTGACCCGCAATCAGGTACGCCAGCACTCGGGCAGCCAGCTTGCCGGGGGCGCCATGGGTTTGCTCCAGCCGCTGCATGGCCCACAGTGCGCCCGCCGCTGAATGGGTCTTTTCGCGCCCAATGACTTTGCCCTCGATGTGCGCGTCGGGGTTGTCTGCCAGCCGCACGTACTTTTGAAACCCCGCTCGGAACTTGCCCAGGTCGTGCCACAGACCTGCCATGTAGGCCCAGCGCTGCGCGGGGTCGGAGGCATCAAAAGGCTGGGAAAACTCCGCAGCCAGCGCTGCAACCGCCCGCAAGTGATCTACCAGCAAATGCCCGCCTGAATGGGCCAAAGGTTCTGACACAACAAGCCCCCCCCACACCGTTGGAGTGATTTGTGCCCAGCTTACCCCACCGCGTTGCGGGGGTCGCAAGTAAGCGATTTGAGTAATTTTGCTATATATTTCATAGCTACTAGCGCATATCCTGAAAGCGATAGTAGCCTTTTTTATTCAATAGTTTTTGCACGCACAGCCTGTGCCACACTCCCACCCCTATGTCTTCCACAGAATGGGCCCAGGCGGGCCTGCAGGCGTTTGATGCGGTGGTGCAGGGCACCGAGGGATTTCGGGGCCGGGCGGGGCAGCGGGCCATGGCCGAGCAGGTGGCGCGCACCTTCAGCCAAGCGCAGTTGGGCAAGGTGGACGAGGAGGCGGGCGAGCCACAGCGCGCCATTGCCGTCATCCAGGCGGGCACGGGCGTGGGCAAGTCGCTGGCCTACTGTGCACCGGCCATTGCCATTGCGTTGGCGCGCGGCACGCGGGTGCTGGTTTCCACAGCCACGGTGGCGCTGCAGGAACAGTTGGTGCACAAGGATTTGCCTGCGTTGGCGGCGCAGATGGAGCAGCCCTTTCGCTTTGCGCTGGCCAAAGGCCGTGGGCGCTATGTGTGCAAGCTCAAGCTCGACCGCCTGGCGCACCCGGACGACGCGGCACCCGACGAGGCGCTGGACGACCTGTTCCCCGAAGACGCCGCGCACGCACGCGGCCAGCCCAGCCGACAGGAGACCGAGGCGCGCATGCAGTTCTACACCAGCATGGCGCAGGCCCTGACCCAGGGCGCCTGGGATGGCGACCGTGACAGCCTGGACACACCGCCCGAACCCGAGGCCTGGAGCCCCGTGGCGGCCGAGGGCAGCTCGTGCACGGGTCGGCATTGCCCTTCGTTCGGCCAGTGCGCGTATTTCGAGCAGCGCAAGGCCCTGGTGGGCGCGCAGGTCATTGTGGCCAACCACGATCTGCTGCTGTCTTCGCTGGGCGCGCGCGTGCTGCCCGAGCTGGACAACTGCCTGCTGGTGCTGGACGAAGCGCACCACCTGCCCGCCACGGCGCTGCAGCAGTTTGCCAGCAGCGCCGATCTGAGCCGCCTGGCCTGGATCGACCGGCTGGCCAGCCGCGCGCTGCGCATCGGCACGCTGGTGGAAGTGCAGGAGGTGGCGGACATCCCGCGCCACTCCAGCCAGTTGCGGCAGATGCTGCAGGCGCTGGAGCGCCTGGTGATGGATTTGTACGGCGAGGCACTCAAGGCCCAGCCCAATGCCTGGGGCCCGGCGCGTGTGCGTGTGCCGCGCGGTGCGCTGCCCGAGCCGCTGCAGGAGCCGCTGTCGCAGGCGGCGCACCATGCAGCGGGGTTTCTGGACTGCCTGCGCGCGATCTCCAAGGCGCTGCGCAGCGAGATGCGCGACAAGCCCGACGAGGCGCGTCGCCTGTCGCAGCTCTATGCCCAGATCGGCACGCTGGCGCCCCGGCTCGAAGCCGTGCACGCCACCGCCCAACTGCTGCTGCAGGCGCCGCCACCGGGGCAGGAACAGGCCTTTGTACCGCCCGCCAAATGGTTCACGCTGGAAGTGGACGGCGAGTTCATCAGCCTCAAGGCGCACGCCAGCCCGCTGCTGCCCGGCAGCACGCTGCGCGGCCACCTGTGGAACAGCGTGCGCGGCGCGGTGCTGACCTCGGCCACCCTCACGAGCTGCGGTCAGTTCGACTTCTTCCTGCGCGAGTCGGGCCTGCATGGTGATGACGCCGCCACCACGCTCGAAGTGCCCAGCCCCTTCAACTACGCCGCGCAGGGCACCTTGATCGCCGCCGAAACCCAGGCCGACCCGAAGAACGCCGCCCAGTTCACCACCGAAATGGTCGAGGCCCTGCTGAACGACCTGGCGCGCGTGGAGTACGGCGCGCTGGTGCTGTTCACCTCGCGCGAGCAAATGCGCCAGGCCGTGGACCAACTCGCCACCACCATGCGCAGCCGCGTACTGGTGCAAAACCAGTTGCCACGCACGCAACTGCTGGCACGCCACCGCGAGCGCGTGGCGGCGGGCGAGCCGTCCATCATCTTCGGCATGCAGTCCTTCGGCGAGGGGCTGGACCTGCCCGGGCGCCTGTGCGAATCGGTGTTCATCACCAAGCTGCCCTTTGCCCCGCCCGACGACCCCGTGGGCGAAGCCCGCGCCGAATGGCTGCGCGCCGTGGGGCGCGACCCGTTCAGCGAACTGGTGGTGCCCGCCACCGCCATACGCCTGGCGCAATGGGCGGGCCGCGCCATCCGCACCGAGGAAGACCAGGCGCATGTGTACTGCTACGACAAGCGCCTCACGCGCACTGGCTACGGCCGGCGCTTGCTCCAGGGGCTGCCGCCGTTCACGCTGGAGCGGCGCGGGGCCGCCTGATAATCGGCTTTTGCAGCGCCATGGCAGATTACCCGCTCACACATCCGCGACGACACCGACTATCACGATGGTCAAGGTGGTCACTCGCTCCTGAGGCTACAGCATGAAGATTGAAACCATCCGCTTGCGCAACTACAAGGCATTTCGTGAAGTCAACTTGACCGATTTGCCTGGATTTCTGGTCGTCGTGGGTGCCAATGGCGCTGGCAAGACCACACTGTTCGATGTGTTTGGTTTTCTGCACGATTGCCTGAAAGGTAGCGTGCGCACGGCGCTGGATAAGCGGGGACGCTTTCGTGAGGTTTTGAGTCGGGGGTGCGATCCCGAAAAAGACTCCATCGTTATCGAAATTCAGTACCGCATGGAGATCACAGACAAAGAGCGTCTGGTCACCTACACGGTGGAAATCGGCGAAGTGAGCGGCCAGCCTGTGGTGCTGCGCGAAATCCTGCGTTACAAGCGTGGGCGCCATGGAAAACCATTCCACTTCATGGACTTCATACGCGGCGATGGTTACGCCATCGTCAACGAAGAGGACTTCACCAAATCCGAAGAAGAACTGGAGCGAGAGCCCCAGAGAGTGTCCCCCGATGCATTGGCGATTAAGGGGCTGGGGCAGTTCGAGCGTTTCAAGGCCGCCAATGCCTTCCGTCAATTGATCGAACACTGGCATGTGTCGGATTTCCACATCAGTGCGGCACGCGGACGTAAAGATGCATCTGGTGATTCAGAGCACCTGAGCGAATCAGGCGATAACCTGCCTCTGGTGGCGCGCACGCTGAATGAACTTCACCCAGAGGTGTTCAGACGCATTCTGGACATCATGGCCCGGCGCGTGCCTGGGGTGGCCGCTGTCGAACCGATGCTGATGGACGATGGCTATCTGTCCTTGCGATTCCAGGATGGTTCTTTCAAGACGCCATTCCTTGATCGTTACGTGTCTGACGGAACGATCAAGATGTTTGCCTACCTGGTGCTATTGCACGATCCCAGCCCACACCCGCTGTTGTGCGTGGAAGAGCCCGAGAATCAGCTCTATCCGACGCTCATGGGCGCTCTGGCCGAAGAGTTTCGCGCATACGCAAATCGCGGGGGTCAGGTCTTTGTGTCCACGCACTCTCCCGATTTCCTGAACGCCATTGAACTGGAGGAAGCCTGCTGGCTGGTCAAGCGCAATGGCCAAACAGAGATCCACCGTGCCAAAGACAATCCACAGGTGGCTGCCTATATGGCCGAAGGAGATCAATTGGGCTACCTCTGGAAAGAGGGATTTTTCGATGGTGCTGATCCGCAATGAAAGAAATCGTCTTTCTAGTTGAAGGGGAAGCCGAGCGGTACCTTCTGGATGCATTTCTTCCACGCGTACTTCCTGAAGGCATTGGCTTTCGGGTCATTCCGTTCCAGGGCAAGCAAGACATGGAAAAACGCATGGCCTTGCGGATTCGGGGATATATCAACCCGCAGGCACGCTTTCTCATTCTGCGTGACCAAGATAGCCACGCCAACTGTGTGGCGCTCAAGAATTCCTTGCTTGAGCGCTGCATTGGCACCCGGCGAGAGGCACATTGTCTCGTCCGGATTGCCTGCACCGAATTGGAGACGTTCTATCTGGCCGATCTGGCTGCTGTGTCCCAAGCGCTCGACATCCCCGGACTGGAGCGACAACAACTCAAGAGCAAGTTTCGAAACCCGGACAGTCTGGGCAGCCCGAGCATTGAGCTTCGGGCCTTGACCAAGAACCGCTATGACAAACGATCCGGATCGGCACAAATTGGTCGATATCTGGCACTGGACAACACCCGCTCGGCCAGTTTTCGTCACTTCGTGATCGGAATCCAGCGCCTGTGCGCTGACTTGCTTGCAGATTGACTGGTTGTCGCAAAAGCTGACAGCTTGTTCGAGGTGGCGTAATTGGCCAGGAAATTGACACCAATCACCACAACAACACCACGGAGGAAAACCCCATGCCCCACACGGTACCCGCCTGCCCCCAATGCGGCCAAGAGAACACCTACCCCGATGGCGACAACTACATCTGCCCCGACTGCGGGCACGAATGGCCCCAGGCCGCCGCCGCCAGTGCCGACGACGAGGCCACCAGCGACGGCGTGGTGCGCGACGCCAACGGCAACCCGCTGCAGGACGGTGACGCCGTGATCCTGGTGAAAGACCTCAAGGTCAAGGGCTCCTCGTCCACGTTGAAGAAGGGCACGAAGATCAAAAGCATCCGCCTGGTGGACGGCGCCGACGGCCACAACGTGGACTGCAAGACCGACCTGGGAAGCATGCTGCTCAAGTCCGAGTTCCTCAAGAAGGCCTGAAACCCCGATGCCCGCGCCCATCGCCGTCATCGACTTCGAGACCACCGGCAGCACGCCCGCCCAGGGCGCGCGCGCCACCGAGGTGGCCATCGTGTTGGTGGAGGGCGGGCAGGTGGTGGGGCAGTTCCAGAGCCTGATGAACGCCGGGGTGCGCATTCCGCCGTTCATCACACAGCTCACCGGCATCACCAATGCCATGGTGGCCGATGCGCCGCCGGCCGCCGAGGTCATGGCGCAGGCGCGGCAGTTTGTGGGCGATGTGCCGCTGGTAGCGCACAACGCGCCGTTCGACCGGGGCTTCTGGCAGGCCGAGCTGGCGCGTGCCGGTTGCGATGCGCCGCAGCCCTTTGCCTGCACGGTGCGGCTTTCGCGCCGCCTGTACCCCGAGGCGCCCAACCACCAGCTCGGTACGCTGGCGCGCTTTCACCAGTTGCCCAGCGCGGGCCGCGCACACCGGGCGCTGGCCGATGCGCAAGTGACGGCGGCACTGCTGCTGCGCATGCAGGAGGATCTGGTCGAGCGCTGGGGCGTGACTGCGCCGGACTTTGGTTTTTTGCTGGCGCTGCAGGCCTGCCCCAAGGCGCGGCTGGCGCGGTTTCTGCAGTCAAACACCCTGGGCATGGCGGGTTGAGGCGACCGGGGCTGCACGCTGTCACGGTCTGCCGATACAGTGGAGCCCTTGTTTTATTCAACAGCAGGTGTTTCCATGGTGATTCTGGTTCTGGGCCTGGTGCTCTTTCTAGGGGTGCATTCGGTGCGCATCGTGGCCGATGGCTGGCGCACGCAGATGCGTGCGCGCCTGGGCGAAGGTGCCTGGAAGGGGCTGTACTCGGTGGTGTCGATCGTGGGCCTGGGGCTGGTGGTCTGGGGCTATGGGCTGGCACGGCAGGAGCCGGTGCTGCTGTGGAACCCGCCCGTGGCCATGCGGCACATGGCATCGCTGTTCACGCTGGTCGCGTTTGTGCTGCTGCTGGCAGCCTATGTGCCGCGCAATGTGTTCAAAGCGCGGCTGCACCACCCCATGGTGTTGGCGGTCAAGACCTGGGCGCTGGGGCACCTGATCTCCAACGGCAACCTGGCCGATGTGGCGCTGTTTGGCGGCTTTTTGCTGTGGGCGGTGCTGGACTTCCGCGCCGCGCGCCAGCGCGACCGGGCCCTGGGCACCAGCTACCCCAGCGGCACGCTGGCGGGCACCGGCATCACCGTGGTGCTGGGGGGCGTGGCCTGGGCGGCATTTGCCTTCTGGGGCCATGCGCTGCTGATTGGCATCTCGCCACTGGGACGCTAAGCTGGACACCCCGACGCGCAAGGAGTTTTCCATGAAAGGCAATTTTGCAGGCCTGGTTCTGGTGGTGGTGGGCAGCTTCATGCTGCTGACCAACCTGGGCATCATCGACGTGAGCGTGCGCGAGCTGCTACACACCTGGTGGCCGGTGGTGCTGATTGGCGTGGGCGTGGCCCTGTTCGTGACGCCGGAGCGCATCAAGAAGAAGTGAAGGCTGGACAGCCCAGCGCTGGTTTGCTATTGTATTTATAGCTACCAGCGCTTATATTCATTGCCTTCATGCCCATTTCTGCCTCAAATTCCTCTGTCACCCGCGTGCCCGCCATGCTCGCACTGGCGGCGGCCTTGCTGCTGGGCGCCTGTGGCAGCGCGCCCCCGGCGCGGGTGGAGCCGTCGGCCTGGCCGGTTACGCCTTCGCTGTCGGACGAGCAGGCGCACGACATCGCCATCCACGCACTGGGCTTGGTGGGCACGCCCTACCGCTACGGGGGCAACACGCCGGACACAGGCTTTGATTGCAGCGGCCTGATCGGCTACGTGTACCGCCAGCGCGTGGGCACACCGCCACCGCGCACCGTGGCCCAGCTGAACCAGTGGGGCCAACCCATAGACGCCAGCGAGCTGCGCACCGGCGACCTGGTGGTGTTTGGCCGGGGCCGCAGCCCCTCGCACGCAGGCATTTATGTGGGGGAGGGGCGGTTTGTGCATGCGCCCAGCACCGGCGGCACGGTGCGCCTGGACCATTTGCAGTCGCGCCACTGGTCCAACCAGAACCCGGCCTTCCGCAGGCCCTGAGCGCCTGCTCTGAGCACGCGACAGCGGCCTGCAAGCCGTCCGCGCGACAATCGGGGGATCATGAACCACGTCCACCGCCCCGCCAGCGTGCCCAGCACGCACGACACCACCCGCATCGACGACACACGCATCAAGGCCGTGCGGCCCTTGATCACCCCGGCACTGCTGCAGGAATGGCTGCCCACGCCGGACAGCGCCCTGGCGCTGGTGGAAAGCAGCCGCGCCGCCATTTCGCGCGTGCTGCACGGGCAGGACGACCGGCTCATCGTGGTGGTGGGGCCGTGCTCCATCCACGACCACGACCAGGCCATGGACTACGCCCGCCAGCTCAAGGCGCAGGCCGATGCGCTGCAGGACGACCTGCTCGTGGTGATGCGCGTGTACTTCGAGAAGCCGCGCACCACCGTGGGCTGGAAGGGCTACATCAATGACCCGCACCTGGACGGCAGCTTTGCCATCAACGAGGGGCTGGAGATGGCGCGCACGCTGCTGCTGGACGTTCTGGCGCTGGGCCTGCCGGTGGGTACCGAGTTTCTGGATCTGCTGTCGCCGCAGTTCATCAGCGACCTGGTGAGCTGGGCCGCCATTGGCGCACGCACCACCGAGAGCCAGAGCCACCGCCAGCTCGCCAGCGGCCTGAGCTGCCCGGTGGGCTTCAAGAACGGCACCGACGGCGGCGTGAAGGTGGCCACCGACGCCATCCAGGCCGCGCAGTCCACCCACGCCTTCATGGGCATGACCAAGATGGGCCAGGCCGCCATTTTTGAGACGCGTGGCAACCAGGACTGCCACGTCATCCTGCGCGGTGGCAAGCAACCCAACTATCAAAAGGCCGATGTGGATGCCGCCTGCGCACTGCTGCAGGCGGCAGGCCTGCGTGAGCAGGTGATGATCGACGTATCGCACGCCAACAGCAGCAAGCAGCACCAGCGCCAGATCGTGGTGGCCCACGATGTGGCGGCCCAGATTGCCGCTGGCGATGCACGCATCACCGGCGTGATGATCGAAAGCCACCTGAACGAGGGCCGCCAGGACATCGTGCCCGGCCAGGCGCTGCGCCAGGGCGTGTCGGTGACCGACGCCTGCATCAGCATGGAACAGACCGTGCCCGTGTTGCAGGCCTTGGCCCAGGCGGTACGCACGCGCCGTGCAGGCCGCTGAGAGGCAGATCGCCTTTGGCCCACGGATGGCGGAACCGGAGCGAAACGGGTAGCATGACGTAAGCATTTGTGACAACACAGAATGTGAAACTGTGATGAATCCTCTGAGCCCACCTTTCACGCTGGGCCTTCCCGTCTGTGGCACCGCGCCGATGGGCGCGTGAGTAACCCATGACCGACGCTCTGGATCAGCCACCACCACCCGCCTCGCCGGAGGTACAGGATCCGGCCGAGGCCTTGCGCATTTCCGAAGAGCGCCTGACCCTGGTGGCACGCGCCACCACCGACACGGTGTGGGACTGGAATGTGAGCACCAACGCCCTGTGGTGGGGTGGGCGCTTTCGCGAAGTGCTGGGTCTGCCGCACTACACCAAGGTGCCCCACACCGATGCCTTCGTTGCACGCCTGCACCCCGAGGACCGCGAGCGTGTGGTGTCCTCGCTGCAGGCCACCGTGCAAGGCAGCGCCGACACCTGGGAGTGCGAATACCGCATCCGCCATGAAGACGGCCACTACCTCTGGATGCTGGACCGGGGCTTTGTGATCCGCGATGCTCAAGGCCAGGCCCTGCGCATGGTGGGCGGCATGGCCGACATCAGCGAGCGCAAGCTGGTGGCCCAGGAAGAAGCCCAGGAAGCCCAGGTGCACGCCGAACTGGTGCGCGTGCAGCAGCGCATTTCGTCCCTGGAGCTGGGCCTGCCCGAGGTGCTGCAGCATGTGGCACAGACGGCACTGAACATCTGCCAGGCCGAAGGGGCCTTGCTGGAGCTGCTCGAAGGCGACCAACTGGTGGCCCAGGCGGCGGTGGGACAGCTGGTGCGCACACCCGGCAGTGCATTGCCCCTGCACAGCAGCCTGTTGTGGCCTGAACTGAGCCAAGGCAGGCCGGTGCTGTGCAACGACACAGCCGCCCAGGGCTGGAATCTAGGGGATGACCCCCTGCGCCAGCAGGTGCGGTCGGTGCTGGCGGCACCGCTGGTGTGCGACGACACCGTGGTGGGCACGCTCAAGGCCACCTCCAGCCGCACAGACAGCTTCAGCCCCCGGCACCTGGCGCATTTGCAGATCCTGGCCCAAAGCCTGGGGGCCATGTTGCGCCTGCGCCAGGTGGCGGCGCAGTTGCGCGAATCCGAGCAGCAGTACAAGCTCCTGTTCGACATGCACCCCCAGCCCATGTGGGTGCGCGCCGACGACCCCAGCCTGCGCTTTCTGGCCGTCAATCAGGCCATGCAGGCGCAGTACGGTTACAGCGCGCAGGAACTGCTGCGCATGGGCACGGCCGACCTGTGGCTGCCCGAGGAGCGCGCGCAGCGCAGCGCCGAAGTGAGAAACTACCCCCACGACCAAGCGCATAACGGCCTGCTGCACCGGCACCGCCGCAAGGACGGCTCGGTGTGCGAGATGGAGATCTCCTCGCGCGGTATTGTCTTCAACGGCCAACCGGCGCGCCAGGTCATGGCCACCGACGTGACCGAGCGCCAGCAGACCCAGCGCGAGCTCAGCCGCCTGGCACGCGCCCAAAGCATGCTCAGCAGTTGCAACGAGGCCCTGGTGCGTGCCACCTCCGAAACCACATTGCTGCAGGAGGTATGCCGCATGGTGGTGGAGATGGGGGGTTACCGGCTGGGTTGGGTGGGTTTTGCACAGAATGATGCACAGCGCTCCATCCAGATCGTTGCCCACGCGGGCGAGGGCAGCGACTACCTGGAGCAACTGGACCCGTCCTGGTCGGAGCACCATCCGCGCGGCCAGGGTCCGGCCGGCCTGACCGTGCGCAGCGGCCACAGCGTCATCGTACGCGACGTGGCCAGCACCACGCTGCAGGCCGACTGGGCCGATCGCATGGTGGGTCAGGGCTTCCACGGGGTGATGGCACTGCCCCTGCGCGCGGCGGGGCACACGTTTGGCCTGCTGTACCTGTACGCCCCTGAAGTGCTGCTCATCGGCACCGAAGAAGAGGCCTTGATGCAGCAACTGGCCGACGACCTGGCCTTTGGCATCATGAGCCTGCGAGCACGCAGGGAACAACAGCAGTTGCAGGCCTCGGTACTCAAGATGGCTGCGGCCGTTTCGGCCACCACCGGGGCCGAGTTCTTTGTGCAACTGGCGCGCAACATGGGCGAGGCCCTGGGCGCCCAAGTGGCATGCGTGGCCCGCCTGGTTCCAGGCAGGCAGACGGGCGATGCGCCCCGGGTGCTGGCCTTGGCGCTGGTGGTGGATGGCAAGCTGTCCGACAGCGTGGAATACGCGCTGGAAGGCACACCCAGCATGGAGCTGCTGCTGCAAAAGCAATACGTGGTGCAGAGCGGGCTGTCGCAGCGCTACCCCCAGGCACCCATCGTGCAAAAGGTGCAGGCCCAGGGCTACGCCGGGCAGCAGTTGGTGGACGCCTCGGGAAAGCCCACAGGCATGATTTTTGTGCTGTTTCGCCAGCCGCTGGCCAACGCCGATTTCGTGGCCACCACGCTGCAGATTTTTGCCACCCGCGCAGGCGCCGAAATCGAACGCCAGGCCACCGATGTGCGGGTGCGGCACCAGGCCTCGCTGCTGGACAAGGCGCAGGATGCCATCGTCGAGCGTGACCTGCAGCACCGCATCATCTACTGGAACCAGGGAGCAGAGCGCCTGTACGGCTGGAGTGCCGCACAGGCCCAGGGACGCCAGGCCGATGCCCTGATGTACGGTGACACCGCCGCCTTCGAACACGCCACCACCACGGTGCTGACCCGTGGCGAATGGTCGGGCGAGATCAGCGTGCGCCACCGGGATGGACACACCATCGAGGCCGAGGGGCGCTGGACCCTGGTGCTGGACGACAAGGGACGGCCCGAATCCATCCTGGAGATCAACACCGACATCCGCCAGCGCAAGGCCAAGGACCGCGAGATCCAGCGCCTGGCGTTCTACGACACCCTCACCGGCCTGCCCAACCGCATGCTGCTGCTGGACCGCATGCAGCATGCCCTTGGCAACGCCATACGCCAGCACCAGGGCGGGGCGCTGCTGTTCATTGACCTGGACAACTTCAAGACCCTCAACGACACCCTGGGGCACGACAAGGGCGACCTGCTGCTGCAACAGGTGGCGCAGCGCCTGAACACCTGCGTGCGCAGCGTGGATACCGTGGCGCGCCTGGGCGGCGACGAGTTCGTGGTCATGCTCGAAGGCCTGAGCGCGGACGCGCAGGCGCTGGTGATGGAGGCCCGTGGCGTGGGCGAGAAGATCCTGACCCAGCTCGGCCAGCCCTACGCCCTGGCAGGCTACCACTACCGCAGCACGCCCAGCATCGGCATCGTGCCCTTCCTGGGGCCGCAGACCAGCGTGCTGGAACTGCTCAAGCAGGCCGATCTGGCCATGTACCAGGCCAAATCGGCCGGGCGCAACACGCTGCGCTTTTTCGACCCGGAAATGCAGGCGGCGGTAAGCGCCCGTGCCACCCTGGAAGACGACCTGCGCCATGCGCTGGCGTTCGAGCAGTTCTTGCTGCATTTCCAGCCCCAGGTGGACCAGAACGGCCGCTTTGTGGGGGTGGAGGCACTGGTGCGCTGGCACCACCCGGAACGCGGCCTGGTGTCCCCGCCCAGTTCATCCCGGTGGCCGAGGAAACCGGACTCATCCTGGCGCTGGGGCGCTGGGTGCTGCACTCGGCCTGCAAGCTGCTGGCGCGCTGGAAGGACGACCCGCAACTGAGCCACTTGACGATGGCGGTCAACGTGAGTTCACAGCAGTTCCACCATGAGAACTTTGTGGACGACGTGGCACGCGCGCTGGCGGTGAATGAAGTACCGGCCGACCGACTCAAGCTGGAACTGACCGAAAGCCTGCTTGTGGATGATTTGGACACCACCATCGCCACCATGACCACCTTGCGCACGTTGGGGGTGCGTTTTTCGCTGGACGACTTTGGCACCGGCTATTCCAGCCTGAGCTACCTCAAGCGCATGCCGCTGGACCAGATCAAGATCGACCAGAGCTTTGTGCGCGACCTGTTCTCGGACCCGAACGACGAGGCCATCATCAACACCATCATCGCCCTGGGCCAGACCCTGGGGCTGGAGGTGATTGCCGAGGGCGTGGAAACCACCGAGCAGCACCTGTTGCTGGTCAAGGCCGGATGCCCGGCCTTCCAGGGCTATCTGTTCAGCAAGCCCATTCCAGCTGGCACGCTGGAACGCCTGCTGCGACTGCCCGTTAATTCCTGAAAAACCGCACATCCGTGCCTTGGTCCTGCTGCTGCGGGAGGTACCTGTGTGGGCGGATTTGGCGCGGCGCAGAGGTTTTCTGTAGTTGTTCTATACAGCTATTGATTTAAATAGCAGTAGTAGTAGAGCAAGTCCTTTTGTGTGGATAAGCTGCTTTTGTTCAATCCCAACAATGGCTTGCGTACGGCAAGAGTCTGTGGGTGTCACAGGGTTTGCATCCCTGCCCACCATGAACAACCTGGCAAAGCCCATCGGTTCTGTGGACAAGTGCTTTGTTGTGCCAGAAGCGTCACCAGGTTTGTCCACAGGCGCGAAGAAAGCACAAAGCAAAGCGCCACGCCTTTGGAGGGCGTGGCGCTTTGGCACAAAGGGGATGCGGTGACTTGTGCCACCGCCAGGTCAGAAATGCCGGGCGTAGCGCAGTTGCAGGAAGTTCTGGCCCGGATTGGGCTTTTTCAGGCTGGCGTTGGAACTGTGCTGGATGCGCAACTGCCATTCGTGCTCCTGCTGCGCACCATGCAGGTAGCCCACGGCCAGGTGTGAGGCAAAGTTCAGGCGCGTGCTCATTTCCTTGGTCGCGGTGATGAAGCGGGGCTTGGCATAGTTCATGCCAGTGCCCACCTCAACGAACCAAGGGCTTTGGCCCTGTGCAGGCCGCCATTGCAGGGCGGCACCGGCACCCAGCAAGGCACTGTGCGTACGGCCAGGCGTTCCCTTGGCCGACCATTGGCCCAGGTGCAGGTCCCAATGGCCCCGCACGGTGCCGCCTGCCCAGGCCGTGCTCCAGTGCTTCCAGGGCAGGGTGGTGCCCACAATCCAGGCCCGGGCATCTTCCCGTGCCATACCGGCCTGAACGTACAGCGTGGGTGTGGCTGCCACAGGGGCTTGCTGCTGCGCGGCGGCAGACCCCAGCCCACCCAGTACCAGGCCACAGGCCAGCGTGCAATGGAGTGGGAACACATGGTGGCGCCGAAGGCGCAGGGTTGGGAAGAAGGGCATGGCTGGCGGTGTCTTTTGGCGCCGGGAACGGACGCGGAGCCAAAAAGTGTAACTCCTGGTTCGCGATCGAGGCCCGATCGTTTCCACCCACCATGGCGGGCTGTGGGCTGGCTGCGACAGCCCACTCCGGTACCTCAGTACATCATGCCGCCACCATGGTGGCCATGTCTGCCGTGGCCACCTTCCCGACCTCGGCGCTCGCCTTTGCCATCGCGGTGCATGCGCAAGCTGACGGCGTCAAAGCGCTGTTGCTGTTCCGGGCTCAGGGCCGCGTAGAAGGTCTTGACGGCCTCGGCACGGCGGTCGGCCTGGGCATTGCGTTCGTTGCGCAGCGTGCGCATGCGGTCGATGCGCTCGGGCGTCTTCAGGCGGGCCCATTCCTCGCGGTCCAGCGCCTGCTGGGGGGGCTGGGGCGGTTGCATGGACTGGGTGAAGGCCTGCCAGGCGCCTTCCTGCGCGGGGGTAATCTGGAGCTTTTCCTTCAACTCGGCCATGCGCTGGGCATGGTGCTTTTGCATGCGTTCCTGGCGCCATTGCTTGCGCTGGCCGGCTTCGGCGGGGCGCTGGGCGGACAGGGTGGGTGCTTCTCCACTGGCGGGCATGGGAGCGTTCTGGGCCAGTGCAGGCAAGGTCAGCAGACCTGCCAGGGCGGTTGCAAGGGCGATGCGGCGGTGCTTGGGCAACATGGTGGATTCCTTTCTCAGTGGTGGGCAATGGCATCCATGTGTCACTGCTTGAAAGGCAGTGTGCGCCGCGCCTGTATCGCCGCTGTGCCGTTTTGGTGAGGCTGTGTAAAGTTGTGCGATTCTTCGGTGCCCGGTGGATGCTCAATTTTTGGTAAAAATTGGCTCAAAGGCACAATGGATAAGCGCCAATAGCTATTAAATTCATAGCATTCTTGGTCGAACGACTGGATATTGAAAGGTTTGCGTGTTCAAGAACATGATCGTGTACCGCATCGCGCCGCAGTGGCAGGTGGGGTTGGAGACGTTGGAAGACGCCTTGCAGAAGGCGACATTTGCTGCGTGCGGTGCCACGCAGGAGCGCGCCGTGGGCTTTGTGCCGCCGCGCGGTGAGGCCCATGGCCCGCTAGCCGAAAGCGTGGGCGGGCAATGGATTCTGCGCTTCATGGTGGAGGCCAAGGTGCTGCCCGGCAGCGTGCTGGCGCGCAAGGTGCAGGACAAGGTGGACCAGATCGAGCGCGAGACCGGCCGCAAACCCGGCAAGAAGGAAAAGCGCGACCTCAAGGACGAGGCCAAGCTGGACCTCCTGCCCATGGCCTTTACCAAAATGGGATCGATGTGGGTGTGGATCGACCCCCAGGCCCGCACCCTGGTGCTCGACACCGGCAGCCAGGCGCGCGCCGACGAGGTGGTGAGCCAATTGGTGGAGCTGCTGCCCGCAGGCTTTGCGGTGGCGCTGCTGCACACGCAGACCTCGCCACAGACGGCCATGGCGCACTGGCTCAAGGAGCAGGACCCACCCGCAGGCTTCACGGTGGACCGTGAATGCGAACTCAAGAGCCCCGACGAAACCAAGGCCGTGGTGCGCTACGCCCGCCACCCGCTGGACATCGAGGAAGTGCAGCAGCACATCCAGGCTGGAAAGCTGCCCACGCGCCTGGCGCTGACCTGGGACGACCGCGTCTCCTTTGTGCTGACCGAAGGGCTGCAGCTCAAGAAGATTGCCTTTCTCGACACGGTGTTCGAGGGCCAGGCGCAGGACGAAGGGGGCTTTGACACCGACGTGGCCATCGCCACGGGCGAACTGTCCAAACTGCTGCCCGACCTGATCGAAGCCCTGGACGGTGAGGCCGAAGGCGCGGTGGAAGCCGCTGCGAATGCCATTGCCGGAAAGCGCAGCACCGGCACGGTGACCGGGCCCGCCCAGGCCCCTGCCGACACCGACCCCGCCAACGCGCCGTTCTAGCCCCTTTGAGTTGTCCAGGCCATGGTGCTGAACTGGGTGTGGATCGCGTTCTTCGTCACCGCTTGCACCACAGCGGTGGTGCGCTGGTGGTTGGGGGAAGCCGAGATCTTCACCGCCTTGCTCAAGGCCTTGTTCGACGGCGCCCGCTCGGGCTTTGAAATCTCGCTGGGCCTGGCCGGTGTCATGGCGCTGTGGCTGGGCCTGATGCGCGTGGGCGAGCGCGCCGGCATGGTGGCCCTGCTGGCGCGGCTGGCTGGGCCGCTGCTGCGCAGGCTGTTCCCTGGCGTGCCGCAGGCCCATCCGGCCCAGGGGGCCATGACCATGAACATCTCGGCCAACCTGCTGGGGCTGGACAACGCCGCCACCCCGCTGGGCCTGAACGCCATGCGCGAGCTGCAAACGCTCAACCGCGAACCCGAGGGCACGGCCAGCGATGCGCAGATCATGTTCGTGGTGATGAACACGGCCGGGCTGACCCTGATTCCCACCTCGGTCATCGCCATTCGCCAGAGCGTGGCCTTGCAGCAGGGGTTGGGTGCGGGCTTCAATGCCGCAGACATCTTTCTGCCCACGCTGCTGGTGACCTTTGTCTCACTGCTGGCAGGCGTGCTCGCCGTGGCCGTGGCCCAGCGCCTGCCGCTGTGGCGCGCCCGGCTGCTGTTCCCCTTGCTCGCGGTGGGTGGGCTGCTGGCCGGCGCCGTGGCGCTGCTGGCCCGGCTGCCTGCGGACCAGGCCGCACGCATTGCGGGCACCACGGGCGCCGCGGCCATCCTGGGCGTGGTGCTGCTGTTCATCGTGGCCGGGGCCTGGCGCCGTGTGAACGTGTACGAGGCCTTTGTCGATGGCGCCAAGGAAGGTTTTGGCGTGGCCATTCAGATCGTGCCCTACCTCATCGCCATTTTGGTGGCTGTGGGCGTGTTCCGGGCCGCCGGCTGCATGGATGCCCTGCTGGGCGCCATTGGCACCGCCGTTGCCTGGATGGGCCTGGATACGGCCTTTCTGCCCGCCCTGCCCGTGGGGCTGATGAAGGTGCTGTCGGGTGCAGGCGCACGCGGCCTGATGATCGACGTGCTGCAGACGCACGGCGTGGACTCCTTTGCCGGCCGCCTGGCCGCCATCATCCAGGGCTCGACCGAAACCACCTTCTACGTGCTGGCCGTGTACTTTGGCAGCGTGGGCGTCAGGAACACCCGCCATGCCCTGGCCTGCGCCCTGTGGGCCGACGCGGTGGGCCTGGTGGCCGCCATTGGTGTGGGCTACGCCATGCTGCGCTAGGGCCTGTTCACACTATCTTTACCAGATGCGTTGCGATCAAAAAGGGCCAGGCGCAAGACGCCAAACGAAGCTGGGGTGCAGCCCCAGCGAGGCTTGGCAACGCCGCGCATGGCCCTTTTTGGTCGCAACCCGAAGGGAACACGGTGAAAACCGTGCCACTCGTCGTTGCACTCCTAGCCAAGGCCCCGGCCTTGGCGTCGTCCCGCGCCTAGATTGGCGCGGTTTGCACCGTATTCGCACTGGCAAAAATAGTGTGAACAGGCCCTAGCCTGCACACAACCCCCCACCACTCCGGCGCCCATGAGGCGCTTTTTTTATGCCCGGCGTGCGCGTGGCATGGGGTGGTTTGTTGTTCTTGATTCTTTCTATGTCTCAATAGTAGTAATAGTAGGCACCGCCCTGGGCTGTGGACAAGCCCGGTTTTCCTTGTCCCATCAAACAGTTGCGTGCGCCACAAGCCTGGGGGTCGCGCCGCGCGCGTGGTGTACCGGTAATGGGGACAAAGCCCGGTCATGCGCCCGGGCTGTGGATAACTGCGTACTTGTGCCGGGACTTTGCCCAGGCTTGTCCACAGGGCTTGCAGTTCAACCCGGAAAAGGGTTGGTCAGCGCCCCAGCAGCGAGCGTGCCACCAGTTCCTTCATGATTTCCGACGTGCCGCCGTAGATGCGCAGCACGCGTGCATCGGTCCAGAAGCGCGAGATCGGGTACTCGGCCATGTAGCCGTAGCCGCCAAAGAGCTGCAGGCAGGCGTCGGCCACGCGGCTGAAGAGTTCGGTGGTGTGCAGCTTCAGTGCGCTCACCGCTTCGGGCGTGAGTTCGCCGCGCTCGTAGGCGGCCACGCTGGCATGCAAAAACGCCTCGGCGGCGGCGATGTCACTGGCGCACTGGGCCAGCGTGAAGCGCGTGTTCTGGAACTGGCCGATGGCCTGGCCAAAAGCCTGGCGTTCCTGCACGTACTTCACCGTGGCGTCCAGCGCGCCCTGGGCGCCGTACACGGCCTGCACGCCGATGATGAGGCGCTCGCGCGGCAGCTCGCGCATCATCTGCACAAAGCCCTGGCCTTCCACGCCGCCGAGCAGGGCATCCTGCGGCACGCGCAGGTCGTTGAAGAACAGCTCGGAGGTGTCGCCCGCGTGCTGGCCGATCTTCTCCAGGTTCTGGCCGCGCGTGAAGCCGGGGTTTTGGGTATCGACCAGGAACAGGCTCACGCCCTTGGCGCCCGCCGCCGGGTCGGTCTTGGCGGCGAGCACCAGCAGGTCGCAGTGCTGGCCGTTGCTGATGAAGATCTTGCTGCCGTTGATGACGTAGTCATCCCCATCTTTTTTGGCCGTGGTGCGGATGGCCTTCAGGTCACTGCCCGCACCGGGCTCGGTCATGCCAATCGCTGCCACGGCCTCGCCGCTGACCATGCGCGGCAGCCAGTATGCGCGCTGCGCTTCGGTGCCGCAGTGCAGCAGGTAGGGCGGGATGATGTCGTTGTGCACCTGCAGCCCGCCGACGAAGCCGCCGTAGCCCCGGCGCGAGAGCACCTGCACCACGGCGAACGAGAAGTGCACGCTGGCCCCCGGCCCGCCGTACTGCTCGGGCACGTCGGCGCAGAGGTAGCCGTTCTCGCCCATCTTGCGGAACAGTTCGCGGCTGACGAGGCCGGCCTTTTCCCAGTCGCGATAGTGCGGCTCGATCTCGGTGTCGCAAAAGCGCTCCAGCGATTCGGTGAAGAGCTGCAATTCGGCCTTCTGCTCGGCCGTGAGGAGGGTGTTGGGGAGCATGATTGCTATGAAATTAAGAGCTAATAGCGCTTTATGGATGGGCGCAACAAGCCTTTTTGTCTGAAATTCGATTCAATGACGGATTCGCCATGGCTTGTGAAATGGTGCGGCCTAAGCCAGCGGCCACCGCGCAAGGGCCGCCCCGCCGCGCTGGTGGCGTCCCCCTTCCCGCGCGCAGCGCGAGAGAAGGGGGAAGCGGCGCAGACGCTCAGGGGGATGACTCCATTACACCCGTTCGAAGATGGCCGCAATGCCTTGGCCGCCACCAATGCACATGGTCACCAGCGCATAGCGCCCGCCCGTGCGGTGCAGCTCGGCAATCGCCTTGGTGGTGATGATGGCGCCCGTGGCACCCACAGGGTGGCCGAGCGAGATGCCCGAGCCGTTGGGGTTGACCTTGGCCGGGTCGAAGCCCAGCTCCTGGGCCACGGCGCAGGCCTGGGCGGCGAAGGCCTCATTGGCTTCGATCACGTCCATGTCCTGCACCTTGAGGCCGGTGCGCGCCAGCACCTTTTGTGTGGCGGGCACCGGGCCAATGCCCATGTAGGCCGGGTCCACGCCGGCGTGCGCGTAGCCGACGAGGCGCGCCAGGGGCTTGAGGCCCAGGGCCGCCACGCGGTCGCCCGCGGCCAGCACCACGGCGGCGGCGCCGTCGTTGATGCCCGAGGCGTTGCCAGCGGTCACCGTGCCGCCTTCCTTCTTGAAGGCGGGCTTCATGCCAGCCAGCACTTGCAGTGTGGTCTCGGCGCGCACATGCTCGTCGGTATCAAACAGCACCGTGCCCTTGCGCGTGGCGATTTCCACGGGAACGATCTGCTCCTTGAAGTAGCCCGCGGCGATGGCGGCGGCGGCGCGCTGCTGGCTTTGCAGGGCGAGCTGGTCCTGCATCTCACGGCTGATCTTGTAGCGCTCGGCCACGTTCTCGGCGGTGATGCCCATGTGCATCTTCTGCCAGGGGTCGTGCAGGATGCCCAGCATGTAGTCGATGCTCTTGGCGTCGCCCATGCGTGCGCCCCAGCGGGAGGCCTGGTCGAAGTAGGGGCCGCGGCTCATGCTCTCGGAGCCGCCGCCAATGGCCACGTCGCAGTCGCCCAGGCGGATGGCCTGCGCTGCCGACACGATGGCCTGCAGGCCCGAGCCGCACAGGCGGTTGACGTTGAAGGCGGGTGTTTCGATGGGGCAGCCTGCGTCGATGGCGGCCACGCGCGAGAGGTAGGCGTCCTTGGTGTCGGTGGGAATCACATTGCCCATGACCACATGGCCCACCGCGTCGGCGGCAATGCCGGCGCGCGCAATGGCGGCCTTGACAGCGGTGGTGGCGAGCTGGGTGTTGGGCACGTCCTTCAGGCTGCCGCCGAAGGTGCCGATGGCGGTGCGGGCGGTACTGACGATGAAGACATCACGTGAGGTCATGGGGGGCTCCAAAGAGGGGTAAAAGAGGGCAAACCGGCGGAAAACCAGGGTTCAGCAAGCATTATCACGAGGCTTGCGGACCAAGGCGCCCGCAGATCAGCGGTACAGCGCTTCGATTTCGGCGGCGTAGGTCTTGTAGATGCTGGAGCGCCGCACCTTCATGGTGGCGGTGACCTCGCCGTCGTCGTGGTCCAGCTCCTTGGTGAGCAGGTGGAACCTGCGGATCTGGGCCACCTGCGCCAGCTTGGCATTGCCGGCGGCGATCTCGGTGTCGATGAGCTGGCGCACCTCGGGGGTTTCGACGAGCGAGCGGAAGTGTGTGAACGGGATGCGCTGGGCCTCGGCCCATTTGCCCACCGTTTCGTAGTCGAGCATGACCAGCGCGCCGACGAACTTGCGCCCCTCGGCGACGATGATGCATTCCTTGATGTAGGGGCTGGCCTTCATCGTGTTCTCGATCTCGGACGGCGTAAGGTTCTTGCCGCCGGCGGTGATCATGATGTCCTTCAAGCGGTCCACGATCTTGATCTGGCCGTCCACCAGGCGCACCACGTCGCCCGTGTGCAGCCAGCCATCCACGATGCTTTGCGCGGTGGCCTCGGGGTTCTTGTAGTAGCCCGCGAACACCATGTCGCCCTTGATCTGGAACTCGCCGCCCAGGTCGTCGTCGCTGCCCTTGGCGATGCGCCACTCCACGCCGCTGGTGGGCACGCCCACGGTGCCGACCTGCACAGCGTCAAGCTTGTGGCCGGTGACCATGCCGGTCGATTCGGTCAGGCCATAGACCTCGACCAGCGGCACGCCGAGCACGCGGAAGAAGCGCACCACGTCGGGCGGAATCGGCGCGGCGCCGGTGAGCGCCACCTTGGCCTCGCGCAGGCCGATGAAGTTCTGCAGCGCGCGGAACACCAGCCAGTAGGCGGCGGTGTAGGTGAACATCTCGCCGATGCTCCAGCGTGCGCGCGGCTTCTCGGCCAGCGGCTGGCAGGCGGCGTAGGCCTTGCGGAACAGCGCGCGGCGCAGGCCGCCGGTTTCCTGCAGCTTGATGCTGATGGCGGCGTGCATCTTCTCCCAGATGCGCGGCACGCCGAGGAACATGGTGGGCGCCACTTCGCGCAAATCCTCCTGCACGGTGCGGATGGATTCACCGAAGTTGACCTGCGAGCCCACGTACACCGGCACGAAGGTGGTGAGCATCTGCTCGGCCACGTGGCACAGCGGCAGGTAGGACAGGTGGGTGGTGTCTTGCGAGAGCTGGAGCCGGTCCACGATGCCGGGCACTACGCCGCGGATGTTGCGGTAGGAAATCATTGCGCCCTTGGGCTTGCCGGTGGAGCCCGAGGTGTAGATCATGAGCCCGATGTCGTCGAGCTTCTGGCGCGCCAGCGCGGCCTCGATGGTCGCGAGCTGGCCGCTTTGCGCGCCGAGCCGTTCCACCTCGCCGAAGGGGACGATGAGGTCGCGCACCCCGGGCGCGAAGCTGCGCAGGCCCTTGGTCTCCATGACCACGATCTTTTTCAGGCGCGGCAGATCGTCCAGGGCTTCGAGCACCTTGTCGGTCTGCTCCTGGTCTTCGCAGACGATGATCTCGATGTCGGCGTGGCCCACCACGTAGGCCACCTCGGGCGAGGGGCTGGTGGGATACACGCCCACGGTGACGGCGCCGACCAGGCCCGCGCCCATTTGCGTGAGCACCCATTCGATGCGGTTCTCGGCGATCACGCCCACATGGCCGCCCTCGCCCAGGCCCAGGGCGCGCAGGCCCAGGCCGAAGTGGCAGGCACGCTCGAAGTACTGGGCCCAGGTGAAGGGCTTCCAGATGCCGAAGTCCTTTTGCCGGATGGCGACGCGCGCGGCATCCTGGCGCGCGCGCTCGCGCAGCATCTGGGGCAGGGTGAGTTCGGGGAGATTCAACATATCAGTGATCCATTGCGCGTCGTGTCCACGCGCAGCCGTAAAACCGGCACGGCCCAGGCCAGCGGCCACCGCGCAAGGGCCGCCCCGCCGCGCTGGTGGTGTCCCTCTTCCCGCATCGCGCAGCGAAGCGAGAGAAGGGGGAAGGCGCGAAGCGCCACAGGGGGTTGTGCGCGCTCACGACAGCCAACGCTTGCGGCGTTTGTAGTGCTTGATGTCCTTGAAGCTTTTCGCTTCGCCGCCGCCGCCCATGCCGAGGTAGAACTCGCGCACGTCGGGGTCGTTGGCCAGGCGTTCGGCCGTTCCGTCGATGACGATCTTGCCGTTCTCCATGATGTAGCCGCTGTGTGCCACGGCCAGGGCCACGGTGGCGTTTTGTTCCACCAGCAGCATGGAGGTGCCGCGTTCGGCGTTGATGCGCGCGATGATGGTGAAGATGTCTTCGGTGAGCTTGGGGCTCAGGCCCAGCGAGGGCTCGTCGAGCAGGATGAGCTGGGGCTGGGCGATGAGCGCGCGGCCGATGGCCAGCATCTGCTGTTCGCCGCCCGAGAGGTAGCCTGCCAGGCCCCTGCGGCGCTCGTGCAGGCGGGGGAAATACTGGTAGACGAGGTCGAAGTCGGGTTTGGCCGCGCCCTCGCGGCCCGTGAGGGCGTAGGTGGCGGCGACCAGGTTTTCCTCGACCGTGAGGTCTTCAAAAACCCGGCGCCCTTCCATCACATGCGAGAGTCCGCTGCGCACCAGCTGCTGCGGCGCCAGCGCGGCCGTGCTCTGGCCGTTGAAGAGGATGCTGCCGCTTTCGAGTTCACCGTCCTCCAGCGCGAGCAGGCCCGATACCGCCTTGAGCGTGGTGGACTTGCCCGCGCCGTTGCTGCCCAGCAGCGCCACGATCTGGCCGCGTGGCACGGCCAGCGACAGGCCGCGCAGGGCCTGCACGACCTTGTTGTAGATGACCTCGATGTTGTTGACTTCGAGGACGTGGTCCGTGGCTTTCTCGGTCATGTCAGTGGTCAGGGTGCTGTGGACGGGGTGCGAGCGGTGAAACTGGCGCGGTTCAGGCCAGGGCCGCCGTGCAAGGGCCGCCCCGCCGCACTGGCGGCGTCCCCCTTCCCACGCGCAGCGTGAGAGAAGGGGGAAGCGGCGCAGCCGCTCAGGGGGTTGTTCACAGTTTTATCCAGTCGGAGGCGGCGACCATCTTCTGGGCCTTCATGTCGGCACGGTAGACGCGGCCGACGGGAATGGAGTTGCCCTTGATGGTGATCGGCACGCCGATCAGACCGCCGGTGTCGAAGTCCTTGATGCTGTTGAGCGCGGCCTTGAGGTTGGCGCCCGTCAGTGGCTTGTTCGCGTCCAGGGTGCGTTTGGCCGACTCGAGGAACAGCATGGCGGCGACGAAGCCCTGGATGTAGGCCGTGCTCTGGTACTCCGGGCGCATGGCGCGGATTTTTTCCAGCATGGGGGCTTTTTCGGTGTCGTAGTAGTAGCGGAAGGGCATCACGCCCATGAAGCCGTCACCGTCCGGGCCCATCTTCATGACGGTGGAGCTGTCCATGGTCCAGAAGGTGCCCATCCACTTGCTGGTCATGCCCTGCTGCTTGCCCTGGGTGATGAACTCGGGGATGGGCGCGAGGATGTAGCCGTGGAAGATGGTGTAGTCGGGTGCGGCGCGGCGCAGCTTGATGACTTCGCCCGAGACGTCCACGCTGCCCGGGGGCGTCATGATCTTGACGACCACGTTCAGGCCCAGCTTCTTGGCCTCGGCTTCGCTCTCGTCGATGGGGTCGCGGCCGAACTCGGAGTCGGAATACACGAAGGCCACCTTGGCGCCGGGCTTCTCCTTGGCGATGTGCTTGAGCAGGATGCCGAACATCTCGGTGTAGTCGGGGCCCACCAGGAACTGGTTGGGGTATTTCTGCGGGTTGTTCAGCTCGGTGGCGAACGAGGCGCCGGCCATCAGGATGTTGCCGTTGCGGTCCAGCTCGGGGTTGATGGTTTTGGAGAAGCCCGTGGAGTCGCCGTAGTAGAGGTTGACCTTGTTCTGGCTGGTGATCTTCTTGAACGCAGCCACCGACACATCGACCTTGTAGCCGGTGTCTTCGGGCACGTACTTGACCTTGCGGCCCTTGATGCCGCCCGCGTCGTTGACGATCTTCACGTAGTCCTGGATGCCGGCGTTGATGCCCACGCCCGCGAAGGCGAACACGCCCGTCATGGGGATGGAGCCGCCGATGACGATGTCTTCTACGCCCTGCGCGAGCACCGACAGCGGGTGCGTGAGCGCGGTGGCGCCCGCGGCGGCGGCGCCCAGCATCAGGTTGCGGCGCCGGGTGGAAATGCGTTGCTGGTCCATGCGAGTCTCCTTGGGTGGTTTGCGGTCGGGAAAACGGGGAGTGGCTTCAGTTGCGGAAGGGCCACAGGTGGAAGAAGCGGCGGATGCGCCGCCACACTTCGGCCAGGCCGTGCGGCTCGAACACCAGAAATCCGATGATCAAGAGGCCGAAGATGATGGTGCGCACTGGCGAGAGGAACACCGTGTATTCGGTGCTGTTGGGCAGCAAATCGAACACCAGCTTGAGCAGCTCGGGCACCATGGTCATGAACACCGCGCCCAGGATGCCGCCGAGGATGCTGCCCATGCCGCCGACGATGATGGCCGCGAGGAAGAAGATGGACATGAGCAGCGGAAAGCTCTCGGGCGTGACCACGCGGAAGAAGTAGGCCCACAGGCCCCCGGCCACGCCGGCATAGAACGACGACAGGCCGAACGACAGCAGCTTGTAGCGCAGCAGCGGAATGCCCAGCACCTCGGCCGAGATGTCGCGGTCGCGGATGGCGATGAAGGCCCGGCCGATGCGCGTGCGGAACAGGTTGGCCGCGCCCAGCAGCATGAGAATGGTGACGGGCACGATCAGCCAGTAGAGGCGGAACGAGGTGTCGAGCGGCAGGCCGAACAGGCTGGCCGGCGGCACGCTCAGGCCGCCCGTGCCGCCGGTGAACTTCAGGTTGGCGAACAGGAAGTGCGCGATGAACGAGGCCGCTATGGTTGCGATCGCCAGGTACAGGCCCTTGACGCGCAGCGAGGGTACGCCCACGACGATGCCGCCGAGCATGGCGACGAAGCCGCCCGCCAGGATGTTGAGCAGGAAGGGCGAGCCCACCTTGGCCTGCAGAATGGCGACGGTGTAGGCCCCCAGTCCCATGAAGGCCGCCTGGCCCAGGCTCACCAGCCCGGTGTAGCCCGTGAGGATGTTGAGCCCCGTGGCGCTGGCCACGTTGATGCTGACCAGGCAGGCCAGATAGAGCCAGTATTCGCTGGCGACAAAGGGGAACAGCACCAGCAACGCGGCGGCCACGGCCAGCCAGACCTTCTGCGTGCGCGAGTCGAACAGCGCCGCGTCGGCGACGTAGGTTTCCTTGAGGGTTCCGATGCGCATCAGAGTCTCTCTATCTCGTGGGTGCCGAACAGGCCGTAGGGGCGCAGCATGAGGATGCCGACCAGCACGATGAAGGTGGCCAGCAGCTTGTATTCACCGCCCAGGTAGGCGCCGGCCAAGGCCTCGACCAGGCCGATGCACAGGCCGCCGATGAGCGCGCCGAGCACGCTGTCCAGGCCGCCGACGATCACCACGACCAGCACGGACAGACCGAACACGCCCATGCTCGACGAGATGCCGCCGATCGATCCGACGATGATCCCGGAGATGGCCGCCAGCATGGCGGACGCCACCCAGGCCAGCGAGAACACGCGTGGCACGTTGATGCCCACCGAGTAGGCGGCGGCCTGGTCGCTGGCGGTGGCGCGCAGCGCCACGCCGCCGCGCCAGAAGCGGAACACCAGCAGCACGGCGGCGATGAACACCACCGCGATCACGGCGCCCCAGAACACCTTGGGCGCGAGGAAGGCATCGCCCACCATGATGGGTTGCGTGGGCATGAAGTCGGGCAGGCGGCGCTGGTCGGCGCTCCAGATCATCTCGACCAGGCCCACCAGCACCGAGGCCAGGCCCACGGTGACCATGAACACCGAGATGGGTGGCTCGCCCAGCAGCGGGCGGATCATGGTGCGCTCGATCACCGCGCCCAGCAGGCCGGTGCCGAGCACGGCGGCCGGAATGGCCAGCCACAGTGGCAGCGCCATCATGGAGGCAAAGGTGAAGAACAGGTAGGCGCCGACCATGAGCAGCTCGCCGATGGCGATGTTGACCACGCGCGTGGCCTTGTAGACCATCACGAAGGCCAGCGCCGCCAGGGCGTAGAGGCCGCCGCTGGCGATGCCGGTGAGGCTGATTTCAAACAGATAGGCCCAGTCGAAGTTCAGCATCATGCGGCTCCCTGTGCGCTGGTGGCGCCCGCCTGCAGCTTGCGGCGCAGGTCGCCCACGTCGCCCGAGCCGAGGTAGGCGCGGTTGACTTCGGGGTCGGCCTGTACCACGGCAGGCGTGCCCTGCGCGATGACCTGGCCGAAGTTGAGCACCACCACATGGTCGGACAGGTCCATCACCATGCCCATGTCGTGCTCCACCATCAGCACCGTCACGCCCCATTCGGCGCGCACGTCGAGGATGAAGCGCGCCATGTCTTCGGTCTCTTCGCGGTTCATACCTGCCACGGGCTCGTCGAGCATCAGGATCTCGGGCTGCATGGCCAGGGCGCGCGCCATTTCCACGCGCTTTTGCAGGCCGTAGGACAGGGCCGAGACGGGCGCGTGGCGGATGTGGTCGATTTCGAGGAAGTCTATGATGCGCTCCTCGATGTCGCGGCGCAGTTCGGCCTCTTCGCGGCGCGCGCGGCCCAGGTAGAACAGCGCGTCGAACACGTTGGCCTTCAGGTGTGCATGGCGGCCGAGCTTGATGTTGTCGAGCACCGTCATGCCGCGGAACAGCGCGATGTTCTGGAAACTCCGCCCCAGGCCCATGCGGGCGCGTTGCGGCGCGGGGATGCGCGTGATGTCCTGGCCCTTGAACCGGATGCTGCCGCCCGTCGGCCGGTAAAAGCCCGAGATGGTGTTGAACAGCGAGGTCTTGCCCGCGCCGTTGGGTCCGATCACGGCGGTGATGGAACCCGGCTGCACATCAAAGCTGACGCCAGTCAGTGCCTTCACGCCGCCGAAGGCCAGCGTTACGCCGTCAACCTGCAGCAGGGGGGCGGCGGCCGGGGGGCCACCAGGGGTTTGTGTCGCCATCGGCTTGTATGCGGGTTTGTGCGAACCAAAAGAACATCTACTTTTACGTAGACTGCCTACTCACGAGTAGATTTTGGGTGCCACTCCCTATCCTGGCATTGGTGTTTTCCCGGTAAATGACTTTGAACAGGCTCTAATAACGCCCCATGACCAAAACCACCGCCGCTAGAAAGACCCGACCCCCGTCTGTCGCAGCGTCGCCGTGGGCAAGTGCGCCCGACCGCGAGCAGCAGCGCGAGGCCAAGCGCCAGGCCGTGCTGCAGGCGGCGGCGGAGTTGTTCAACGAGCGGGGCTTCCACGCCACCTCGCTCGACGACATCGCCGCGCGCCTGAACGTGAGCAAGCCCACGCTGTACTACTACGTGAAGAACAAGGACGAGATCCTGTTGCAGTGCGTCAGCCAGGGGCTGGAGATGACGCTCGAAGGCATCGAGGCCTCGCGCCAGGCCGGGGGCAACGCGGTGGACCAGTTGCGCGCCTGCATGCAGGTGTATGCCGGCATCGTGACGCAGCCCTTTGGCATGTGCCTGATCCGCGTCGGCGACGAAGAGGTGCCCGAGCCCAGCCGCACGGAGCTGCGCCGCATGAAGTCCGAGATCGACCACGCCTTCCGGCGCCTGGTGGCCCAGGGGGTGGAGGAAGGCTCGCTCGCGCCCTGCGACCCGAAGATGAGCGCTTTCGTGATCGCCGGAGCCCTCAGCTGGATCGGCCGCTGGTACCAGCCGGGCGGCGACTACACGCCCGAGCAGATCGCACAGCAGTGCATCGCGACGCTGTGCGATGGGGTGCTGCGGCGGGTGGAGGCGCCGGCGAGTGTGGCGCCGAAAGCGCCACGCAGATCGCGACGCTCATCCAACGCGATGGCGCCTGAGAGCTGAGGCGGCGTTGTCAGGATGCGCCAGAGCCGGGCGATGGCGCGGTCATTGATAGGGCATTGCGGCAATGCCGTTCAAAAATCTGCCCCATGGCGTCCAACAGCGCCCGTTCGGGTGCGGTGGGCTGGATCTGTTGATCAATCTGGGCGCGTACCTTGGCCCACACGGCTGGCAATGCCGTGGCCAGGGTGCGTAATGCCTTGAGCGTTTCGGGCAGGCGGAATCCGCAGTCGGTGCACAGGGCTTCCCATGAATGGTGGCCCACGGCGTCGAAGCTGTCTTCGTCTCCGATGAAAAGCGCCAGCCCGGTGTCGCCATAGGCGCGCACGCTCAGCAGGTCGTAGAACGGCGCCAGGCGGTAGCCCTGGTCGTCTATCAAGACCGACAGGTTCTTGGCATGGGCATCGGCGTTGCCAATCAGGTAGTTGAACATCACCCAGCGCTGGAGTTGCAGCATGTCGCCGCCCGGAATGTGCAGTCTGCGCAGTGCATGCACCAGCTTGGCGATGCTGACGAGACCGCCCATGCGTTCGTACTTCCAGCCCGCGCCGTGGCCCAGCAACTGGCAGCCATCAATTTGGTGCAGGCCCACGATGTTGCCTGCCACCACCCTGCGGTCGTAGCGTTCCACCATATAGACCGCGTCGGGCACCCGCAGCAGCCACGTTGCGGGCACGGGAAGCTTTAGTGCCCGCGCCAGTTGCATGCAGGCAAATTCGTTGATGGCGCTGGGTGTGTAGCGTGTCTGGCGCGTGTCGGGCTTGAGGATGTGTGTGGTGGGCGATTGCCCCACACTCTCGAACAGTTGCAGCGTTTTGCTGTCCAGGCGCAGGCCCATCTTGTCTTGTGCGCCCGCCAGAGACATGGTGGTGCTTGTGTTGGACACCAGCAGTGGTGTTTGTGCACGGGTTGCCAGACGCTGGCTCAGCGCCTCGTAGGGCAATGGGGTGTATTGCTGCAGGAGCTGGGGTCGCGCATCGGGTGGCAGGAGAGACAGCACACCAGGCAGCTCTGCCCCCAGCTTGCCGAGCACCTCGAAGTACGACGCACCGCGCAACTGCAGCGCGGCCATGATGTCGTCCAGTGCCTCGCCCTCGGGCAGCAGGTTTTCAAAGAAGTGTCGTACCAGCGCGCCGGTGTAGCGAGCCGGTGCCAGCGCAAACTGCGGCGCCAAGACAAAGCCGCCTGGCTGTTGGAGCCATTCGGTGTCGTACTCGAAGAAATAGTCTCCTGCCGAATGGCCAAACCATCCCATGGGCCGTGCATTGGCCCATACGCGCAATCGGATCATGGGGCAGGTTCCTTCGGCGGTGGGCCCAGAACCAAAGTGGGAATGTCGATTTTCCCTGTCTTCACGCTCTCTGCTGGTACCGTCGTAGGCCAGCGGTTCACTTCCAACGACAGCCCCAGGCCTTGTACCAGCAGCAGCAGCTTGCCCAGCGAACAGCGCTCGGGGGCGCTTTCGGCGTCGCGGATAAACGAAGGGCTGACGTTGCACACGGCGGCGGCCTGTGAGCGGGACAGGCCCTGTCGCTTGCGTTCGGCCTGCAGGCGCTCGGCCAAGGTAGGCAGGGTGTCGGGTGTGATATGCACGGTTTGACCTTTTAAGGGTAATTAAAGCATGGGTTGCTCTATCATGGGTCAAAATTGTCCCTTAAGGGTCAATTGGCTAGGTTTCCTCCGCATGCGTGTCGAAAATGTCCCTATGGGAGCAAAACAGAGGCACTACAACAGACGGGCTGCTGGTGCGCAGCGGATGGTCTTGTCGTATTTTGACCCCCAGCGCTTTCTGGATAAGCGCTGGTAGCTATTGATTTGATAGTGTTTTGGCGTGCTGGTGGCTGTCGCCTGCGGCTGCCAGGTCGTCCAGGATGGGGCACTCCGGCCGCTGGTCGCCATGGCAGCACTGCACCAGCGACTGCAGCGTGCGCTGCATGGCCTGCATGGCGGCGATGCGTTCGGCCAGGTCGTCGATGTGGGCCTGGGCGATGCGCTTGACCTGGCTGCTGGCGCGGGCCTGGTTTTGCCACAGGCCCATCAGTTCGCGGATTTCTTCCATCGAGAAGCCCAGGCTGCGCGCGCGGCCGATGAAGCGCAGCGCGTGCACGTCGGCCTCGGTGTACTGGCGGTAGCCGCTGTCGGTGCGGACCACGTGGGGCAGCAGGCCCAGCGATTCGTAGTGGCGCACCATGCGCGCCGACACACCAGCGCGGCGCGCGGCCTCGCCGATAACCACCGGCCAGCCCTGCCCGGTGGTCATGGCGTGACCGGGTAGCCTTCTTCGGCGATGGCGGCGGCCAGGGCCTCGCGCGGCTGGCCGCTGTCCACGTCCACGCGGTTTTGTGCGCGGTCGATGCGGACCTGGGCCTGGGGGTCGAGCTGCTGGATGGCGTTGGTGACGGCGCGCTCGCAGTGGCCGCAGGTCATGCCCTGGACTTGGAATTGGTATTGCATGTGGTTCTCCGGGTGAAGTGGTTGATGGGGGCAATGGTGAACCTTAACACCGTGGCAAGGTCAACCCCGCGCTGCCCGATGGCCTTGCTGCGGTTATGGTGGATGCCGATTTGCGCTTGACCTTGCCATGATGTCAAGGATTACGGTAGAGCCCATGAACACCTCCCTCCCCACCCCCTCCGAGCCGCACGCGCTGGACCTGTCCATCGGCGGCATGACCTGCGCCAGTTGCGTGGGCCGTGTCGAGCGCGCGTTGCGCAAGGTGCCCGGCGTGCAGGACGCCACCGTGAACCTGGCCACCGAGTCGGCGCGCGTCCAGTTCGCCACGCCCGAGGGCGGGGATGCCGCCATGGACGCGCTCTTGCGCCGGGCGGTGCGCAACGCGGGCTACGAGCCGCTCACGCCCGCTGCCAGCGCGGCGCGCGACGATGATGCTTCGCCCTGGGCGGGCTTCGCGCCGGTGGCCATCGGGCTGCTGCTCTCGGCGCCGCTGGTGCTGCCCATGCTGGGCGACCTGTTTGGCGCGCACTGGATGCTGCCCGCCTGGGTGCAGTTTGTGTTGGCCACGCCGGTGCAGTTTGTCCTGGGCGCGCGCTTTTACAAGGCGGGCTGGCATGCGGCCAGGGCCCTGTCGGGCAATATGGACCTGCTCGTGGCCATTGGCACCAGCGCGGGCTGGGGGCTGTCGGTGTGGCTGTGGCTCACGGCGCACGCCGGGCACACGCCGCATTTGTATTTCGAGGCTTCGGCCGTGGTGGTCACGCTGGTGCTGCTGGGCAAGTGGCTGGAATCCCGCGCCAAGCGCCAGACGACGGCGGCCATCCGCGCGCTGCACGGCCTGCGGCCGGACGTGGCGCACCTTTTGGCGAAGGGTGGCGAGGTGGACGTGCCCATCGCCGAGGTGATGGCGGGCGACCGCCTGGTGGTGCGCCCGGGCGAGCGCCTGCCGGTCGATGGCGTGCTGCTTGAAGGGCAGACGCAGGTGGACGAATCCATGCTCACCGGCGAGCCGCTGCCGGTGGCCAAGGAGCCGGGTGCGCAGGTGACGGGCGGCTCGATCAACGGCGAGGGCCGCATCGTGCTGGAGGTGCGCGCCGTGGGGGCCGAGACGGTGCTCTCGCGCATCATCCGCCTGGTGGAGGGCGCGCAGGCCGCCAAGGCGCCGATCCAGCGCCTGGTGGATCAGGTCTCCAGCGTGTTCGTGCCTGTGGTGCTGCTGATTGCCCTGGCCACGCTGCTGGGCTGGCTGTGGGCGGGCGTGGGTGCCGAGACGGCGCTGATCCGCGCCGTGGCGGTGCTGGTGATTGCCTGCCCCTGCGCGCTGGGGTTGGCCACGCCCGCCGCCATCATGGCGGGCACGGGGGTGGCGGCGGAGCACGGCATCCTCATCAAGGACGCGCAGGCGCTGGAGCTGGCGCACAAGGTCGATACCGTGGCCTTCGACAAGACCGGCACGCTGACCGTGGGCCAGCCCCGGCTGGCGGCACTGGTGGTGGTGCCGGGGCTGGATGAGGCCGCTGTGCTGCGCGACGCCGCCAGCCTGCAGAGCGGCAGCGAGCACCCGCTGGCGCGCGCCGTGGTGCAGGCCGCGCGCGACCAGGGCCTGGAGCCGCCCGCGCCCGACGCCGTGCGTGCCGTGCCGGGCCGGGGCAGCGACGGCGAGGTGCAGGGCCGCAGCTACCTGCTGGGCAGCCTGCGCTGGATGGAAGAGCTGGGCGTGGCGCTGGGCCCGCTGGCCGAGCGTGCGCGCACGCTGCAGGACGGGGGCGCCACGGTGTCGGCCCTGGTGCAGCGCACGGGCCAGGGGTTGGAGCTGCAAGCGCTGATGGCCTTTGGCGACGAACCCAAGCCCGGCGCGCGCGAGGCGCTGGCGCAGTTGCGCGCGCGCGGCATCCGCACGGTGATGATCTCGGGCGACAACCGGGGCGCCGCCCTGGCCATGGCGCAGCGCCTGGGGCTGGACGCCCAGGACGTGCGCGCCGAGGTGCTGCCGGGCGACAAGGCCGCGCAGGTGGTGGCGTTGCAGCAGGGCGAGGGCGGGCTGGGTGATGAGCGCCGCCGGGCCGCCCCAAGGCGCGGAGGCCCCCCTGGGGGGCAGCGACCCAGCGCAGCGGCGGAGCGTGGGGGCCACATTGTTGCCATGGTGGGCGATGGCGTAAACGACGCCCCGGCCTTGGCCGCGGCGGACGTGGGCATGGCCATGGGCAATGGCACCGACGTGGCCATGCACGCCGCGGGCATCACGCTGATGCGTGGCGACCCCAAGCTGGTGGCGGCCGCGCTGGACATCTCGCACCGCACCGTGGCCAAGATCCGGCAGAACCTGTTCTGGGCCTTTGCCTACAACGTGGCGGGCATTCCGTTGGCGGCGTTGGGCTACCTGAACCCGGTGGTGGCGGGCGCGGCCATGGCGCTCAGCTCAGTCAGCGTGATGACCAATGCGCTGCTGCTGCGACGCTGGAAGCCTTGAGTTTTCGAAAGAAATTGGCCTCTGGCGCTTATACAGAAAGCGCGAGTAGCTATTAAAAAGATAGCAAATTTCCGATGTGCCGCGCTGCGCAAGAGACACCCACGGCTACCATGGGCGCATGTCGCCCGCGTCCCCCGCCGTTTCACCAGGCCCTGCCCGCTGGGTGGCCGTGGCGCTGGCCTTGTCGCTGGGGGCGGCGGTGTCGCTGGGTATCACGCGCTTTGCCTATGCGCTGCTGCTGCCGCCCATGCGTGCCGACCTTGGGTGGTCGTACACCTTGGCCGGGGCCATGAACACCGTCAACGCCCTGGGCTACCTGCTGGGCGCGCTGGCCACGCCGGCGCTGCTGCGCCGCTGGTCGCCGGGGGCTTTGCTGCTGGGTGGCTCGGTGCTGGCTACGCTGTTCATGGGGCTGTGCGGGTTTTTTCTGGACGCCGCACCCCTGTTGCTGCAGCGCCTGCTGGCGGGTGTGGCCAGCGCCTTCATGTTCATCACCGGCGGGCTGATGGCGGCGCGCCTGGGCGCGCTGGATGCCCGGCGCAGTGCGCTGCTGCTGGGCCTGTACTACGGCGGTACGGGCTGGGGCATCAGCCTGTCGGCACTGCTGGTGCCTGCCGTGTTGCAGGCTGCTTCGGAGCCGCATGCCTGGACGTGGGCGTGGTGGGCGCTGGCACTGGCCTGTGCGGCGGCCACGGTGCTGTTGGTGTGGCCGGTGCGGGTGCTGCGGCGCTTGGATGCGGCGGCAGCAGTGGCGCCTGCGGCGGCATCGGCTGCCGCGATGGCGGGTGTGGCTGCGCGGGTTTTCAGGGTGCGTGATTTTGGGCCTGCGCTGGCGGGTTATGCCATGTTTGGCGTGGGCTATATCGGCTACATGACCTTTGTGGTGGCCTTGTTGCGCGCGCAGGGCGTGGGCGGCGGGGCGGTGACGCTGTTCTATGCGCTGCTGGGCCTGGCGGTGGTGCTGTCCTCGCGCATCTGGGCGGGCCTGCTGGACCGCCAGCGCGGCGGTGGGGCACTGGCGCGGCTCAATGCCCTGCTGGGCGTGGCCACGGTGCTGCCCGCGCTGACCTCGGCCTGGCCGGTGGCGCTGGCCTCGGGGCTGCTGTTTGGCGGGGTGTTTCTATCGGTGGTGGCATCGACCACGGCGCTGGTGCGGCACAACCTGCCCGCCTCGCAGTGGGCGGCAGGTATCAGTGCCTTCACCATCGTGTTTGCGGCCGGGCAGATCGTGGGGCCCACGGTGGTGGGCTGGATCGCTGACGGCCCTGGCGGCCTGGCGCGCGGCCTGGTGTTCTCGGCCGCCGCGCTGTGGCTGGGCGCGCTACTGGCAGTGCGCCAGAAGCCGCTTACTTGAGCAGCCCTTCGGCGCGCAGCGCGGCCTGCACGGCGGGGCGCTGTTCCATGCGCTGCTGGAAGGCAACGATGTTCGCGAAGCCCGACAGATCGACCCCCACGTACTGGCCCCAGCGCGAGACGGTGTAGAGGTAGGCATCGGCCACGCTGAACTGGCCCAGCAGGTAGTCCTTGCCGACCAGTTGCTTGTCCACCCAGGCAAAGCGGGCCTGCAGGCGCTCGCGAACCAGGGGTTTGTAGTCTTCGGGGGTGCCGGGGGCAAACAGGGGGCTGTGGCCCTTGTGCAGCTCGGTGCCGATGAAGGACAGCCATTCCTGCAGGCGGTAGCGCTCCATGCTGCCGTTGGCGGGGGCGAGGTTCTTGCCGGGCACCTGGTCGGCCAGGTACTGCACGATGGCCGGGCCTTCGCGCAGGCGCTCGCCGTTGTCCAGCTCCAGCACGGGCACGTAGCCCAGCTCGTTGATGGTGTGGAAGTCCGTGCCGTCTTGCAGCTTTTTGGTCTTGGTGCTGGCGACCACGCCGGTAAAGGGCAGGCCGCTTTCGTGCAGCACGATGTGCGGGGAGAGCGAGCAGGCGCCGGGGGAGTAGTACAGCTTCATGGTGCAGTCCTGTGGTGGGTGAAGACAATAGCCCACCATCCTAGCCCCACGCGCAAGGCTGTGCCGGCGCAGGGGTTCATGTCCCCGGTTGGGTCAGGCGTTCGAGCCGCTCCAGGTAGTGCAGGGCTTGCTCGCGCGTGCTGCCGCACATCTCTGCCGAGGGCTGGAGCTGCGCGCACACCGCCGGGCGATCGGGGTGGCCGAAGATGCGGCAGCGCTCATCCTCGCCCAGCTGCACGCAGCGCACCCCGGCCGGTTTGCCCTGGGGCATGCCAGGAATGGGCGAGCTGATGGACGGTGCTGTGCAGCATGCGCCACAGCCGGGACGGCAGTCCAGGGCGGGGCGCACGCTCAAGCTTGCAGCCGCTGCGCCGCCCACAGCACCTGATCGACCACGGCGCGCACGCGCACGCGCTGGGCTTCCTGCACCAGCGCACCCTGGTCGTCGAAGGCGCTGCCCGCCTGGCCCAGCGCAAAGGCCTTGGGCGCGAGCCAGCATTCCAGGTTGGTGAGCAGCGGCGCCAGGTGGCTTTGCGAACGCAGGCCGCCCAGCGCGCCGGGCGAGGCGCTGAGCATGCCCACCACCTTGCCGCGAAAGGGCAGCGTGCCGTCCTGCCAAACCGGGTCTCCCTTGACGGGGCTGGACGCCCAGTCGAGGGTGTTCTTCAGCAGTGCGGTGTAGCTGCCGTTGTATTCGGGTGAGCAGATGATCCAGGCGGGGTGCGCGTGCAGCACCTGCTTGAGGCGCAGCACGTCGGCCGGGGTGCCGCGCGCTTCGAGGTCGGCGTTGTAGAGCGGAATGTCCAGGTCGCCCAGCTCCAGCAGCGTGACCTGGGCACCGGCCTCGCGGCCCAGGTCGGCGGCCACGCGGGCCAGGCGGCGGTTGAAGGACTGCTGGCGGGTGCTGCCCGCGAAGACGAGGAGGGAAGTCATACGCGCATTGGAGCACAGGCCGCTCGCAGGATTCCTGCGGCTGCAGGATGCCACTACGCGGGTGGGGCTGAAGCCTGCGTAGCACCGCTGTCGGTCACAAAGCGGATGGTGGTGATGCGTCCTTCCCAAAAGGGGAGGGTGCGCCCCTGGGCCCTGCGCGAGATGGTGAAGCCCAGCGGCACACGCACGCCCTGTACGGTGTGGTAGTCGCGCCGTGCCACGTGTTCTCCCGATCCGTGGTAGGGCGTGCCCAGGTCTCCATCCTCTTCGGATTCAAACGACAGCAGGCGGCCGTCTTCGGCAAAGCGAGCCAGCAGGCTGGCAGTCACTCCCTGGTGACTTGCCACGGCGCGCGCACTGTCGGGGCCGACGGCTTCCCAGCGCACCACGCCGCCAGGCAGGAGGGCGTGGGGAAAGGTTGGGCTTTCAAGCAGCCAGCGGCGCAGCGAGATGCGATTGAGTTCGGTTGTGGGCTGCTCATCCACCACGGTCAGGGCCGAGAGGATGCGGGCCTTCATTTCCATCTGACCGTTCACGTAGGCGTCATAGGCGCGGGCCCACACGCCTGGCGCCATGGGGGTGGTGGCGTCGAAGACCATGGCCGGGGTGTGCAATGCGGCGGTCTGTTGGGCGTGGGTGGGTGCAAAGCCTTCCTGGCCGGGGCGCCGAAACTGTCCCTGCATGGACATCTCGACGTACAGCGCAGGCGTGGTGCCTTGGGGAAAGGCAAAGCGCAGGTAGCGTTGCACTGGCTCGGGCAATGCCTCTGCGGGGCGATCGGCCGGGCGACTTTGTGTCTGGGCTTGGGCACGAACGTGGGCGTGGTGCTCAGCAATGCGCGATTCGGTCCGGTGGGAAGCGGTGGCCAGACCCAGCGCAGACAGGCCGCACAAGACGCCGACGGTGGCAAGGAAGCGATGGAGCGATTTCATGGTGGAACACCCTCGTTGAGCGAGCCACCAATGTATGCAGCGTGGTGGAACGGCGCCTTAACCAGGGTTCAGTCGGCGGCGAATGCGCGACAGGGCCACATCGGTGATTCCCAGATAGGACGCCAGGTGCCGCAAGGGAATGCGCTGTATCCAGTCGGGTTGGTGTGCAAGCAAGGACAGATAGCGTTCGGTTGCAGAGCATTGCAGGAACTGTTGCTCACGGAGCATTTTTTCTTCCAGAAGTGCTGCGAGGGCTTGGCGCTCCCAATCCCGCCAGGGGCGGAATTCGCCGATGGCGGCGTGCCAGTCCTTCCATGCCAAGGGCCAGATGCGACAGGGTTGCAGCGCTTCTATCCAGAAATGCACGGGTGCGTGGCGCAGCATGGGCGTGATGGGCCAGAGCATGGCACCTTCCAGGTAAAAGTTCTTGTTGGATGCGAGTCCGTCGCGGTCCAGGTAGTACAGGCGCAGCAGCCCACGCTCCAGCCACCACAGGTGTTGCCAGCACTCCCCTGCGCGAAGCAGGGTAGTCCCTGGCGGCAGGTCTGCAGCCTTGGCTTGCTGGAGCAGGGCGCTGGCTTCGCCAGGCAGCGGCGCGCCCAGGCGGGATGCGAACAGCGTGAGGAGCGGGTAGCTTTCGCTCATGGTTTGCTGGCGGTTTCCAGCGCCAGGAGGAGGCTGGTGCCGTGCTCGCGGGCAACGGTGCGCCAGTCCAGGCCGGTCAATGCGCCCTCCAAGGCCCACAGAAGATTCAGACTGGGCCTCTGTCCGGTCGCCTGCACCAGGAGAAAGGCCTTGACTGCGCCTGCGCGCTCAAGGTCTGTGCGGTGGTGCAGCCCTGCGGCAGCGAGCATGGCCCTGGACTTGGGGCCCAGGCCGGGCAGGGTGTCTTGACGATGTGGCATACCAGCGTGTCGGAGTGCTTGATGGGACAATAACAGCTTAGGGCAACGCTGAACAAGTCCCTCGCGCACGGCGTGCTGTTTCACGTGAAACAGCCACCTTCGGTAAACCGTGCCAGCTGAATGCCCAGGAGTTTTTTCATGTTGTACCCCCAGGAATTTGATGTCATCGTCGTAGGCGGAGGCCATGCCGGCACCGAGGCTGCGCTGGCCGCAGCGCGCATGGGCAGCCGCACGCTGCTGCTCACGCACAACATCGAGACGCTGGGGCAGATGAGCTGCAACCCCAGCATCGGCGGCATCGGCAAGGGCCACCTGGTGAAAGAGGTGGACGCCCTGGGTGGCGCCATGGCACTGGCCACGGACGAGGGCGGTATCCAGTTCCGCATTCTCAACAGCTCCAAAGGCCCGGCTGTGCGTGCCACGCGCGCGCAGGCCGACCGCGTTTTGTACAAGGCAGCCATCCGGCGCATGCTGGAGAACCAGCCCAACCTGTGGTTGTTCCAGCAGGCGGTGGATGACCTGATGGTGGAGGGCGACCGCGTGGTGGGCGCCGTCACGCAGGTGGGCATCCGATTCCGGTCGCGCACGGTGGTGCTGACGGCGGGTACCTTCCTCGATGGCAAGATCCATGTGGGTCTGAATAGCTACGCTGCGGGCCGCGCGGGCGACCCGCCCGCCGTGTCGCTCTCGGCGCGCCTGAAGGAGCTCAAGCTGCCGCAGGGGCGCCTGAAGACGGGTACCCCGCCGCGCATCGACGGACGCAGCATCGACTTCAGCCAGTGCGAGGAACAGCCCGGCGACGGCATGCCCGGCGGCGTGAACGAGGGTGTGTTGCCGGTGTTCAGCTTCATGGGCCATGCGGCCATGCACCCGCGCCAGATGCCCTGCTGGATCACCCACACCAACGAGCGCACGCACGACATCATCCGTTCGGGCTTTGACCGCAGCCCCATGTTCACCGGCAAGATCGAAGGGGTGGGCCCGCGCTACTGCCCCAGCGTGGAGGACAAGATCAACCGCTTTGCGGACAAGGACAGCCACCAGATCTTCCTGGAGCCCGAGGGGCTGACCACGCACGAGTTTTATCCCAACGGCATTTCCACCAGCCTGCCGTTCGACATCCAGTACGCACTGGTACGTTCTATGCGCGGCCTGGAAAACGCCCACATCCTGCGCCCAGGCTATGCCATCGAATACGACTACTTCGACCCGCGCTCGCTGAAAGGCAGCTTCGAGACGCGCCAGATCCAGGGTCTGTTCTTCGCCGGGCAAATCAACGGCACTACGGGCTATGAGGAAGCGGCTGCGCAAGGCCTGTTCGCAGGCATCAACGCTGCGCTGCAATGCCGGGGCGAAGCCGCCTGGCTGCCCGCGCGCGACGAGGCCTACCTGGGTGTGCTGGTGGACGACCTCATCACCAAGGGTGTGACCGAGCCCTACCGAATGTTCACCAGCCGGGCCGAGTTCCGCCTGCAACTGCGCGAGGACAACGCCGACATGCGCCTGACCGAAGCGGGGCGCCGCATGGGGCTGGTGGATGATGCGCGCTGGGATGCCTTCTGCCGCAAGCGCGATGCCGTGGCGCGCGAGACCGAGCGCCTGAAGGCCACCTGGGTGAACCCGCGCATTCTTGACGCCGCCGAGGCCGAGCGCGTGCTAGGCAAGGCCATCGAGCACGAGTACCACCTGTTCGACCTGCTGCGCCGCCCTGGCGTCAGCTACGAACAGCTCATGTCGCTGGACGGCGGCAAGTACGCATCGGGCGATGTTTCACGTGAAACGCTGGGCGATCTGAGCGGCCCGGTGGTCGAGCAGGTGGAAATCGCCGCCAAGTACGCAGGCTACATCGACCGCCAGAAGGACGAGGTGCAGCGCGCCGCCCATCTGGAAAAACTGCGCCTGCCGGACGACCTGGACTACCTGCAGGTGACGGCCCTGTCCATCGAAGTACGGCAGAAGCTGCAAAAGCACCGGCCCGAAACCCTGGGCCAGGCCTCGCGCATTTCGGGCGTGACGCCCGCAGCGATTTCGCTGTTGATGGTGCACCTGAAGAAGGGCGGTTTTCAGGGCTTTGCCCGCGCCGATGGCGAGGTGCCCGCATGAGCGATGTGCTGACGGAGCGCTTGCGCGCCGGTGCCCAGGCATTGGCGCTGGAGCTCAGCGATGTGCAGCTCGCACAGCTCTTGGAGTTTTTGGCGCTGCTGCAAAAGTGGAACAAGGTCTATAACCTCACGGCCGTGCGCGACCCGCAGGAGATGCTCACGCACCACCTGCTCGACAGTCTGGCCGCCGTGCCCCCACTGCGCCGCCATATCGCGCAGGCCGGGTTGGCCACGACGCCCGTGCACCTGCTCGACGTGGGCTCGGGCGGCGGCCTGCCCGGCGTGGTGTTCGCCATCTGCTGCCCCGGTGTGGACGTGAGCTGCGTGGACACCGTGGCCAAGAAGGCGGCTTTCATCCAGCAGGCTGCGGCCACACTGCGTTTGCCCAACCTGCACGGCATCCATGCGCGGGTCGAAAGTCTGGTGAGTCCGTATGACGTGGTGAGCTGCCGCGCGTTTGCGTCGCTGCAGGACTTCACCGCCTGGTCGCGCAGCGCGCTCGCACCTCATGGGGTGTGGCTGGCCATGAAGGGCAAGCGCCCCCAGGACGAACTGGCCGCCTTGCCTAGCGATGTGCAGGTGTTTCACGTGGAACCACTGCAGGTGCCAGGGCTGGATGCCGAGCGCTGCATTGTCTGGATGCGTCCGTCATCCCAAAGAACTGCAGGTCAGGGCGGGGCGGTCGCGTAAACTTGGACTCCGGGCCGTCGCAGGGCGGCACGGCCCGTCCAGCCCCTCCAGAGGAATCCCACATGTTCGGCATTGCAGACTACGGCGCCTTCGTGGCCGCCATCGTGTTGTTCCTGGCCATTCCCGGGCCGGGCAATCTGGCGCTCATCACCTCTACCGGCAAGGGCGGGGTGCGCGGCGGGCTGGCGGCCACGCTGGGCGTGATTGCGGGCGACCAGGTGTTGATGTGGGCTGCGGTGGCCGGTGTGGCTGCCTTGCTGGCCGCCTACCCGGCAGCCTTCAATGCCGTGCAGTGGCTGGGCGCAGCCTACCTGGCTTGGCTGGGGTTCAGGATGCTGACGGCCAAGCCCGGTGCTGCGCCGGTGCTGCACATCGAGCCGCGCCACTACTTCAAGCAAGCGGCCCTCATCACGCTGCTCAACCCCAAGGCCATCGTGTTCTACATGGCGTTCTTCCCGCTGTTTGTGGACCCGGCGCGCCACCAGGGCATGCTGACCTTCGGTGTAATGGCGGCCACCATTGCGCTGCTCACCTTTCTGTACGGCCTGGTCGTGGTGCTGCTCACGCACCATCTGGCCGAGCGCATGCGCGCCAACCCCACCATTGCCCGCGTGCTTGAGAAAGTGGCCGGCGTGTTCCTCATCGGTTTTGGCATCAAGCTGGCCGTTTCCAAGTAAAGCATCCTATGGCAAAAATCTTTTGTGTGGCCAACCAGAAGGGCGGCGTCGGCAAGACCACCACCACGGTCAATCTGGCCGCTGGGCTGGCCAAGATCGGCCAGCGCGTGCTGATGGTGGATCTGGATCCGCAGGGCAATGCCACCATGGGCTCGGGCGTGGACAAGCGCGCCCTGGAGCTGTCGGTGTACGACGTGCTGCTCGAATCCGCCTCGGTGAAAGAGGCGGCGGTGCTGTCCGACAAATGCGGCTACTGGGTGCTGGGCGCCAACCGCGAGCTGGCCGGTGCCGAGGTGGAACTCGTGGCGCTGGAGCAGCGCGACAAGCGCCTCAAGGCGGCGCTGGCGCAGGCCGACGGCGACTTTGACTTTGTGCTCATCGACTGCCCACCGTCCCTGAGCATGCTCACCCTCAACGGCCTGTGCAGCGCGCACGGCGTCATCGTGCCCATGCAGTGCGAGTACTTTGCGCTGGAAGGGCTGACCGACCTGGTCAACACCATCAAGCAGGTGCACGCCAACCTGAATGCCGACCTGCAGATCATCGGCTTGCTGCGCGTGATGTTCGACCCGCGCATCACGCTGCAGCAGCAGGTGAGCGAGCAGCTCAAGGACCACTTCGGCGACAAGGTGTTCGACACCATGATCCCGCGCAACGTGCGCCTGGCCGAAGCGCCCAGCTACGGCCTGCCCGGTGTGGTGTTCGACCCTTCGGCCAAGGGCAGCCAGGCCTTCGTGGAGTTTGCCCAGGAAATGGTGGCCCGCGTGCAGCGCATGGGCGCACCCAAGGTTCAAGCCAAATTGGCCTCTGGCGCTTGATGGACAAGCGCCAATAGCTATTAAATTCATAGCATGCAAGCCCCCCAGGTATTGTTGCTGCCCGGCTGGCAGAACTCGGGCCCCGGCCACTGGCAGACCGAGTGGGAGCGCCTGCACGGCTACCAGCGCGTGGAGCAGCACGACTGGATGCGCCCGCTGCGCGGCGACTGGTCCGCACGCCTGGACGAAGTGGTGACCGACAGCCCCGCGCCCGTGGTGCTGGCCGCCCACAGCCTGGGCTGCATCCTCACCGCGTGGTGGGCAGCGCATTCGCGCCACACGGCCAAGGTGCGCGGCGCGCTGCTGGTGGCGCCGGGTGATGTGGAGCAGCCCGACGTGGCGGGCTGGATTCCCGGCTGGGCGCCCATCGCGCGCCAGCGCCTGCCGTTCCCGGCCGTGCTGGTGGCCAGCCGCAACGACCCCTACTGCCGCTTCGAGCGCGCCCAGGCCCTGGCCAGCGACTGGGGCGCACGCTTCATCGACGCGGGCGAGCGCGGGCATATCAATGCCGAATCCGGGTTGGGCGTTTGGCCTGAAGGACTGGCGCTGCTTGAAGGACTGGGCACAGCCAACCAGGCGGCGCATAATCCCTCCCAAAGTAGTCAAGTCTGACTACCCCCAGGAGCCTCCCATGCCCCCCACCATCGCCACCAGCCTGAAACTGCCCGCCGAACTCAAGGCGGCGATCGATGAAGACGCGCGCAAGCAGGGCATTTCCAGCCACGCTTACATGGTGCAGACATTGGCCGATGCGGCCGAGCGGGCGCGGCAACGTGAGCAGTTCACGCAGGATGCGCTGGCAGCGGAGCAGGACATGCTCGCGCGCGGCGGCTATGACCTGGCCGACGTGACGGCCTATTTCGAAGCGCGCGCACGGGGAGAGCGCCCTGTGCGTCCGCCTCTGCGGCCTGTGGTGCGTTGATGCCCGTCACCGTACAACTGGCCGAAGATGCCTGGATCGATCTGGAAGAGCTGGTGGACTTTCTGTGGGCCCAAGACGACCCGACGGCTCCCGAGCTGCTGGCGTTTGTGCTGCAAGGTCTGCAAGTGCTGACCCACCAACCCGGCATCGGGCGACCGACGAAAGAAGGTCTGCGAGAACTGATCCTCCACCGCGGCAAGAGCGGATACCTCGTGAAATACCGTTATCTGTCCCACCTGGAGGCGGTGCGCGTGCTGCGCATCCGCCACCAGCGCCAGACGGGCTACACCGAAAGAGACATCTGACATGGTCACCAAAAAACCCAAAGGCCTCGGCCGTGGACTGGAAGCGCTGCTGGGCCCCAAGGTGGCCGAGGCGGCAGAGCAGGCGCAGGCCGCCGATGCGGGGCTGCCCAGCAGCCTGCGTCTGGACGACATGGTGCCCGGCATGTACCAGCCGCGCACGCGCATGGACGAGGGCGCGCTGTACGAACTGGCCGAGAGCATCAAGGCCCAGGGCATCATGCAGCCCATCCTGGTGCGCCGCCTGGCCGAGGGCGCCCACGCGGGCAAGTACGAAATCATTGCGGGCGAACGCCGTTTTCGCGCCGCGCGCCTGGCTGGGCTGGATGTGGTGCCGGTGCTGGTGCGCGAGGTGCCCAACGAGGCGGCCGCCGCCATGGCCCTCATCGAGAACATCCAGCGCGAAGACCTCAATCCGCTCGAAGAAGCGCAGGGCCTGCAGCGCCTGGTGCGCGAGTTCGGCCTCACGCACGAGCAGGCCGCGCAGGCCGTGGGCCGCTCGCGCAGTGCGGCCAGCAACCTGCTGCGCCTGCTCAACCTGGCCGAGCCGGTGCAAACCATGCTGATGGCGGGTGACATCGACATGGGCCATGCGCGTGCGCTGCTCGCACTCGACCGCGCGGCGCAGATCACGGCGGGCAACCAGATTGCGGCCAAAAAGCTCTCGGTGCGTGAGGCCGAGGCGCTGGTCAAGAAGATCGGCGCCGAGTTCAGCCTGGTGCCGCAAAAGCCCAAGAAGGAAAAGTCACGCGACATCAAGCGGGTGGAAGAAGAGCTGTCCGACCTGCTCATGGCCGAAGTGGAAGTGCGCGTGAAGAAGCGCGTCAAGCGCGCCGGCCGCGTGGAGGATGTGGGCGAGCTGGCCATCCAGTTCGGCTCGCTCGATGCCCTGAACGGCCTGATCGAGCGGCTGCGCGCGGGCTGACCGGGCAGGGTGGTTCCCGCCCAGCGTGCGCGTGACAAATTGCGCGCGCGGGTGCATCCTGTGCGGATCGACCGTGCTGTCCGGCGTTGCCTGCGCCTACACTGCGGCACCCGTTGTTACACACCTGCTGCTGCCCGCCATGTCGCTTCTTGCCCGCCTTCCCTGGCCCCTGCCCGCGCTGTTGGCATGGGCGTTGGCGTGGTTGGTGTTTGTGGCGCTGCAGCCAGTGGCCAGCCCGGTGTGGGCTGTTTCAGCAGCGTGCGCTCTGGCGGCGTTGGCCAGTCTGTGGGGAGGTAACTGGTGGCGCCGGGGGCTGATTGCGGCGGGCTTTCCCCTCGCTCTGGCGCTGACGGGGTGGGTCAGTTTGCCTGCATGGGCCTGGCTGGTGCCGCTGCTGCTGCTCCTGGCGGTCTATCCGCTCAATGCCTGGCGCGATGCGCCCTTGTTCCCCACGCCGCATGCGGCGCTGCAGGGGCTGTCGGCGCAGGTGCCATTGGCGCCGGGCGCGCGCGTGTTGGACGCCGGATGTGGTCTGGGCGATGGGCTGATGGCGCTGCGCCGCGCCTATCCACAGGCGCAGCTGGAAGGGGTGGAGTGGAGCTGGCCCCTGCGTGTGCTGTGCGGCCTGCGCTGCCCGTGGGCGCGGGTGCGCCGCACGGACATGTGGGAGCACGACTGGTCGGGCTACGCACTGGTGTACCTGTTCCAGCGGCCTGAAACCATGCCCCGCGCCGTTGGCAAGGCCCTGGCCGAACTGGCGCCGGGCGCCTGGCTGGTGAGCCTGGAATTCGCCGCGCCCGGCCTGCTGCCCCAGGCCCAGTTGCGCTTGCCGGGCGGGCGCGTGGTGTGGATTTACCGTGTGCCAGTGAAGGCCGATTGACGCCATGCGCGTTCACAGCTTCTTACAACACGTTGCTGCGCTGCGGAAGGAGGCACGTCAAACAAAGGCTTGCCTTTGCTACATTTGCTGTCGGCTATTCACACAAGAGGGACTTGCAGAATTCCTCAACCCAGCCGAATTTGCCTCTGCGTGAGGCGCAAAAAAAGTTGCGGGCACCGCCCAAAAGGCTGGAAGATCAGGGTATCGAAGTCTGAACTTGGTGCCCGCCCATGAATACTACCCT
>JAKLLE010000010.1 GCA_023150295.1 Giesbergeria sp.
CACATGTCTACAGATCTTTTCGGTGTCAGTTTTCGAGAAAACCCATATTTCATGCGCCCTGCAGGCTGACCGCTCCCAATCCATTGAGCTGCCCGCCGCTAACCAGTTGAATTTGTTCAACTTTTAACCGGACACTACTGTGCGGATCTCATGGCTCATGTTGGCCAGGAAGTTGGACTTGAGCGTGGCCGCCTCCTCGGCCAGTTCCTTGGCGCGGCGCAGGTCCTGCTCGATGCGCTGGCGGTCGCTGATGTCCACGAAGGTGCCGATCACGCCCTCCATCTCGCTGCCCGGCTCACCAAAACGCTGCAGCCAATACAGCGTGCGGTGCACCACACCATCGGCGTAGGGCAAGTCCACCTCGCGGTGCACGGCCTCGGGGCCCTGGAGCGCCAGTTGCACATCGTCCTGGAACAACTGGCGCTGGTCGGGTTCGATGAAGTCCCGGTCCAGCACGGTCTTGCCCAGGTAGTCCTCGCGGCGGATGCCAAAGGTGGTCTCGTAGGCACGATTGAAGCCCAGGTAACGGCCCTGCGCGTCCTTGTAAACGATGGGGATGGAGATGGTGTCGATCAGCACCTGCTGGAACTGCAGTTGCGCCGCCACACGCGCCTCCAACTGCTTGTAGGCGTCGATGTCCACGTTGACGCCCACCATGCGCTCGGCCTGGCCCTGGGCGTTGCGCAGGATGCGGGCGGAACACTCGAACCAACGCACCGTGCCATCCGGGCGCACCAGGCGCCAGGTGTCGCGCAGGCTGGTGTCGCTGCCCTGCAGCGCCGCATCCATGCGGGCCAGCGCCGTGCTGCAGTCACGCGCGTCCAGACGTTGTGCCCAGGCAGTGCGCCAGTCGTCGAACACCCGCTCGCGCAGCCCCTGGTGGCCTGCCTGCTTGCTGATCCACACGCTGCGCCCGGTGCGCAGGTTCACATCGAACACACCGATTTTGCCCGCCTCCTGGGCCAGCTCCAGGCGCTCCCGGGCCTGCTGCGTGGCCACTTCGGCGCGGTGCACTTCGGTCACGTCCTCGATGACCCACATGGCGGCCAGCGACGCCCCTTCGATGTGCACAGCGCTGGCAGAAATGCGCGCCTCGAAGGGGGAACCGTCCAGCCTGCGCAGCGTCCAGTCCTCTCGCACCTGCTCGCCCGCCACAAGACGAGGCGCCACGCGCGCCGCAAAAGCGGCATGCTCTTCCAGGCTCGCAAACAGGCAGCTCACGCGCTCGTCATGCAACTGCTGCGCTGTGCCACCCACCAGCGCTGCAAACGCGGGGTTGAACATGCGCATCACGCCATCGGCGGTCAGCAAGACCGGCGGCGCATTGTCGAAGATCGCCTTCTGCTGCTCCAGCAGCTCGCGCAGGCGGCGCTCGCTGCGCTGCAGCTCCTGCTGTTCCTGCATGCGCGCGCTCACATCCTGGTGCAGGCCCACCATGCCAATGCGCACGCCATGGCTGCTGAGCACGGGGGTGAGCGTGCTCTCTGCGTGGTACTCGGTGCCGTCCTTGCGCCGGTTGATGAAAACCCCCTTCCACGCCCGGCCAGAGACCAGGTGACTCCACATGGCGTTGTAGGTTTCCACCCCCGTCTTGCCGCTGGCGAGCAAACCCGGCTTGGCGCCGCGCACCTCGTTCAGGCCATAGCCGGTGGTGGCTTCAAAGCCGGGGTTCACCCATTCGATGATGCCCTGCGCGTTGGTCACCACCACGGCCATGGGGCTGCTTTGCAGCGCCGCACCCAGCACCTGCAGGCGCTGCTGGGTCGCTGCCATGCGCTGGCGGTTGCGCAGCAGCTCCAGCACCAGCAGGCCCAGCAAAAGCACCAACACCCCCACCGCCCCGCCCAGGCCGGTCCGCTGCGCCCAGGGCATCAGGGCCGACACATCGTCCAGCAGCACCAGCGACCAGGCGCCAGCGGGGTCGTGCCAGTCGATGCTGCGCTGCTCCAGCGCATGGGGCGCGCCGTCGATCAGCACCTCAGGCTGCGTGGCATCGAAAGGCAGCGCCGACGCCACGCCATTGTCGAACTGCCGCCCGAACTGGCGCAGCGCCTTGATGCCGTCGATACGGCGCTGCTCCAGCGGCGGGGTCATGGCGTACAGCCACTCGGTGCGCGTGCTGGCAATGGCCACCCCCTGGGGCGACAGCAGCAAGGCGGGCATGCCGGCCCTGGCAAGCAGGGCATCCACCTGCGCAAAAGGCAGCTTGACCATCACCACCCCCAGCACGGGCGATGGGCTGCTGGAGCCCGCGTGCAGTGGTGCGGCGACGTACAGCCCGCGCTCGTGGCTGAAGGCACCCACGGCCGCATACACATTGCTGCGCCCCGCCAGCGCCTGATGAAAGTAGGGCCGAAAGCCCACGTTCTGGCCCGTGGACGAAGGCCCCGCCGTGGCGTGGGCCACGATGGTTCCGTCGGTGTTGATCAGGTACACGCCCTGCGCACCAAAACGGTCGCGGGCCGCGCCCAGCAGGGCCAGCACCGCGGGCGCATCGCGCCCCAGCTGGCCCAGCACGGCCTGCTTGAGCAGGTGCGAGGTAAGCCCCATGACCGACACCGCACCCAGCACTTCGCTCTGCATGGTCTGCTCGATCAGCGACTTGGCCAAGCCATCGATGACGGCGCTGCGCTGCGCCTGGCGCTCGCCAAGCAAGTGCTGCTGGCGCAGCTCCACCGCCACCATGGCAGACAGCACGGCCAGCACCAGCACCACCAGCACGCCCCGCACCCAGGAGGTGCGCGGGGAAGGTGTTTCCTGCATCAGCATGGTGGGGGGAATGGGTGCTTGGGGCGGCAGGAACGAGGCGGGTCAGAAGTTGGCGCGCAGCTGCGCCTCGACCTCGGCAATGGGGCCGGGCCGCCCGAACAGGTACCCCTGGAACTGCTCGCAGCCATGCAGCCGCAAAAAGCCCAGTTGCCCCGCCGTCTCCACCCCTTCGGCCACCACGTCCAGGTCCAGGCTTTGCGCCAGCGCCAGGATGGTGCGCACGATGGCCGCGTCGTTGGGATCGCTCAGCACGTCGCGCACAAAGCCCCGGTCGATCTTCACCTGGTCCAGCGGCAGGCGTTTGAGGTAGCTCAGGCTGGAGTACCCGGTGCCAAAGTCGTCCAGCGCAAAGCCCACGCCTTCGCGTTTGAGTTGCACCATGCGTTCGATGGTGTCTTCGATGTCGCCCAGCAGCAGGCTTTCTGTCAGTTCGAGTTTCAGGCGCCTGGGGTTGGCTCCGGTTTCGCGCAGGGTTTGCAGGACTTCGGCCATGAAGCCGCTTTGCCGGAATTGCCGTGCGCTGACGTTGACGGCCATGCTCAGGTGGGCGGTTTCCTTTTTGCCTGCCCAGTGCACCAGTTGTTCGCACGCGGTTTGCAGGATGTGTTGGCCCAGCGGCAGGATGAGGCCGGTCTGTTCGGCCAGCGGGATGAATTCGGCCGGGCTGATGAGGCCGCGTTCGGGGTGGTTCCAGCGGGCCAGGGCTTCGGCGCCTTTGATGTGGCCCTGGTAGTCGACCACGGGCTGGTAGTGCACGAAGATTTCTCCGCGTGCCAGTCCCTGGCGCAGGTCGGCCTCCAGGCTGGAGCGTTCGTGCAGCGCTTGCTGCATGCCGGGGTCGAAGAAGCGGTGGGTGTTGCGCCCGGCGGCTTTGGCTTCGTACATGGCGAGGTCGGCGCGTTTGAGCAGTTCGTCCACGCTCTGGCGTTCCTGGCCGAACAGTGTCAGGCCGATGCTGGGGGTGCTGTAGTGTTGTTGTCCGGCCAGTTCGAAGGGTTGGTTCAGCGCCATCAGCAGTTTGCGGGCCACGGCTTCGGCCTGGCGGGCGGCTGGTTCCTGCTGGGTGTCCAGGCCTTCGAGCAGAACGACGAATTCGTCACCGCCAAAGCGGGCGACGGTGTCGCATTCGCGCACGCTGGCGACCAGCCGGGTGGCCACCTGGATCAGGAGCTGGTCGCCCATGTCGTGGCCCAGGGTATCGTTGAGGTCTTTGAAGTTGTCCAGGTCGATGAACAGCAGGGCACCGTGCTGGTGGCTGCGCTGGCTGGCCAGGAGCAGGCGTTGCAGCCGGTCCAGCAGCAGGCGGCGGTTGGGCAGCGAGGTCAGTGCGTCGTAGAAGGCCAGGCGTTCGATCTCTTGTGCGGCGCGCTTGCGGTCCGTCACATCGAGCGTGTAGCCGTGCATCAGCACGGCACCGTCAGGCTCGGCCTGCAGCGCAGCACTGGTCATGTGCCAGCGCACACCGCCATCGGCAGCGTGCACGCGGTATTCGCAGTGCCAGGGCTGCAATGTGCGCACGGCCCGGCGAATGGCGCGGCGCAGCAGCGGCAGGTCCTCGGCCAGCACGTTGCGCTCCAGGCTCTGGATGTCCTGGCGCACGATATGGTCGGAAACGCCCATCATGCCTTCCACCGCCTCGCTCACATAGGGAAGGCTTGGCGTGCCGTTGGGCTGGATGCGGCACTGGTAAATGAACCCCGGAATGTTGCTGGCAATGCGCTGGATGAACTCCAGCTGCTCGCGCAATTGCTCCGCCGCGCGGTGCTCCTCGGTCACATCCTGCACCACGCCCATTTCCACCAACACCCCATCAAAATGCGACGGACTGCGAACCCGCGAGCGCATCCAGCGCACCTGCCCATCGGGGCGGCGCCAGCGGTATTCGATGTCGACCCCCTCCGCCGAGCGACCAGCCTGTTCGATGATGTGGCGGTCTTCAGGCAACACCCCGCTGAGGGCGCGATCGGTGCTCATCCACTCCTGGCGTTCAAAACCTGCGATGTCACACAACCCCGGCGACCAGAGCAACACCCGCTCACCTTCGTCCCAGATGCGGCGCCAATGGCCCGTACGAGCGAGCCCCTCCATCGCACTGAACACTTCCGTCTGCTCGAACAGTTCACGGCGGGCTTCGGTCAGGTTGGCCTCCGCATGCTCCAGCCTGGCGCGCAGGATTTCGGATTCCGACAGGTCCTGCACGGTGACCAGAATGCTGCCGATGCCTGTGCGGTGCGCATGGACCTTCCAGGCCAGCACCAGCCGCCCGTTTTCACGCAACACATGGCGGCATTCCAGCGGCTCGCCCGTTCGCACCACGGCAAACAACTGCTCGTGCAGGTGGGTGCCCGACAACACCATGAACACCCGCGCTGCAGAAATGCCCGGCGAAAGCACCGCACGCAACCCCTGCAGCCGCCGCGCCGCCGCATTGGCCGAGAGCAGGCGCAGCTCCGTGCCATCAACATGAAAACCCAGCAGCGCGACGGGAACCGCATCAAGCATGCCCTGCAGGCTGGACTGCACCGCCAGCAAAGTGGCGTTGTCACTCTGGGGAGCAGGGTCGACCTGGAGCACAGACGGGGTTGCAATCACGCAGGATCCTCTTGCAAAAGCACAGGCCACGCAGGCCTGTTGTGCAACTAGTATGACAAAACGTAACTGACTTCGGGCATCTCTGAAACATATTCAGGGAAAACCCGCAGCATTCTTCCTGCAGCGCCCGAGACAGGCCTCCAGGACTGCGCCAGTAGAATCCAGAGCGCGTCTTCCTCTCAGGCAGCACAGTGGCCGCGCCCCTGCCTTTTCAACCTCCCCAACCTGGCCTGCGCCAATGCTTCAAGGCTCCGACCGCAACACCCAACAGCCCTTCCTGACCGTGGAAGAGCGCAACGCCATCGACCGGGGCCGCTGGTTTGCCGCGCTCAGCCCCTCACTGCGCCACGACATTTTTCGCCTGGGCACCGTCACACGCTACGCGCACGGCGAGATGATTGTGGAACAAGGCGAACTGGCGCAGCACTGGTTCGCCTGCGCCAGCGGTGCAATCCGCTTTCGCCGCACCTCGCCTGCAGGGCGCCAGGTGACACTCGCCTACGTGGAGCCTGGCATCTGGGTGGGCGAGGCCGAAGTGCTGCACCTTGGCCCCAACACCTACGACGCCCATGCCCACGGCCGCACCACCGTGCTGGGCGTGGCAGAAAAAGTGTTCCGCCAACTGCTGCGCGACCATTCCGAATTTGGCGAGGCCCTGCTCACCCTGCAAGCGAGGCGCATGCGCTTTCTCTACTGGATGATGGAGGACATGGCCACCCTGCCCCTGCGCTCCCGTCTGGCCAAGCAACTGCTGCACCTGATGCGCCGGTTTGGCTCCCACATCCCGCAGCCCAGCGGCGAAATGCCCGTCGGCATCACCCTGGTGCAGGACGAACTGGCCCAGCTGCTGGGCTGCTCGCGCCAGCGCGTCAACGTGGAGCTCAAAACCATGGAACGCGACGGCGTGATCCGCATGGCACAGCGCGGCATCATCATCTGCCAACTGGAACAGCTCGAAACCATTGCCCAGCAAGAGCCCCAGGAATGAGACGCTGCATCGCTGCCGCGACCCGGGCAATGATCGGCGGCGGTCCTCCGGAACGGAACGGTGCCGCAGGGCAAAGCCCCTGCCACACACCGCAACCGCGCAACGCCACGGCCCCGAGGCACCGTCTGTTTCCACCCACCGACGAACGTCTCAGCTTCTCCTTTGAGAAACGCCCGCATGTCTGACACGCTCTCCCAGCACACCCCCATGATGGCCCAGTACCTCGCCCTCAAGGCCGGGTACCCCGACACGCTGCTGCTCTACCGCATGGGTGACTTCTACGAGGTGTTCTGGCAAGACGCCGAAAAAGCCGCGCGTCTGCTCGACATCACGCTCACGCAGCGCGGCCAGTCGGCCGGCCAGCCCGTGGTGATGGCCGGCGTGCCCTTCCATGCGCTGGAGAACTACCTCGCCCGGCTCATCAAGATGGGCGAGTCGGTGGCCATTGCCGAGCAAGTGGGCGACGTGGCCACAGCCAAGGGCCCGGTGGAGCGCAAGGTGGTGCGCGTGGTCACCCCCGGCACGCTGACCGACAGCGAACTGCTCTCCGACAAGGCCGAGGCGCTGCTGCTGGCCGTGCACCAGGGCCCGCGCGCGCGCTGTGGCCTGGCCTGGCTCAGCGTGACGCAGGGGCGCGTGTTCCTGGCCGAATGCGCACTCGATGCACTGGGCGGCTGGCTGGAGCGTGTGGCCCCGAGCGAGCTGATCTACAGCGCGGGCGTCACCGACCGCTTTGAGCAGCAATTGCAGGCACTGCGCCAAGGCGGCTCCTTCACCTGTCCCATGGCCCCGCGCCCCGACTGGCAGTTTGACAGCCAGCTCGGCGAGCGCAAGCTGCTCGAACAGCTCGGCGCCGCCAGCCTGCAGGCCTGGAGCGCGCAAGACCTGCCCCAGGCGCACGCCGCCGCCGCCGCGCTGCTGCAATACGCCGAGCATACCCAGGGCCGCCAGCTCACCCATGTGCACAGCGTGCAGGTGCAGCGCGGCGGCGACCTCATCGACCTGCCCGCCAGCACGCGCCGCAACCTCGAACTCATCAAAACCCTGCGCGGCGAAGACAGCCCCACCCTGCTGTCGCTGCTGGACACCTGCATGACCGGCATGGGCAGCCGCCTGCTGCGCACCTGGCTGCTCGAACCCCGGCGCGAACGGATGGAGGCCCGCCAGCGCCTGGCCGCCACCACCGCCCTGCGCGGCGACGCCAGCGCCACCCAGGCGCCCTGGCAGGCGCTGCGCGAGCAGCTCAAGGGCGTGAGCGACGTGGAACGCATCACCGCGCGCACCGCACTGCGCCAGGTGCGCCCGCGTGAACTGGTGGCGCTGTGCAAAACGCTACAAAAAGCAGAGCTGCTCGCGCATATTGGACAAGCGCCGGAGCCCTATTTGGCTCAAATTTTCAGCCATTTGCAGCCGCCCCCGGGCTGCGCAGATCTGCTGCACCGCGCCATCGACGAAGAACCCGCCGCGCTGGTGCGCGACGGCGGCGTGATCGCCAGCGGCTTCGACGCCGAGCTCGACGAGCTGCGCGCCATCCAGAACAACTGCGACGGCTTCCTGCTCGACCTTGAAACCCGCGAAAAGGCGCGCACCGGCATCCCCAACCTGCGCGTGCAGTTCAACAAGGTGCACGGCTTCTATATTGAAGTGACCGGCAGCCACCTCGACAAGGTGCCCGACGACTACCGCCGCCGCCAGACGCTGAAAAACGCCGAGCGCTTCATCACGCCCGAGCTGAAAGCCTTCGAGGACAAGGCCCTGTCGGCCAACGAGCGCGCGCTGGCGCGTGAAAAATGGCTGTACGAGCAGGTGCTCGACCAGCTCCAGCCGCACATCCCCCTGCTCACCCGCCTGGCCCACGCGCTGGCCACGCTCGACGTGCTGTGCACGCTGGCCGAACGCTCACTCACACTGGGCTGGTGCGCACCACAGTTCGTGAACGAGCCCTGCATCGACATCGAGGCCGGCCGCCACCCCGTGGTGGAAGCGCGCCTGGCGGAAACGTCGAGCGGCGCCTTCATCGCCAACCACACGCGCCTGAACGCCAACACGCGCATGCAGGTCATTACCGGCCCGAACATGGGCGGCAAATCGACCTACATGCGCCAGGTGGCGCTCATCGTGCTGCTGGCCAGCATGGGCAGCCACGTACCAGCCGCGAGCTGCCGCCTGGGCCCCATCGACGCCATCCACACCCGCATCGGTGCGGCGGACGACCTGGCCAACGCACAGTCCACCTTCATGCTGGAGATGGTGGAGGCCGCGCAGATCCTGCACGCCGCCACGCCGCACAGCCTGGTGCTGATGGACGAGATCGGCCGGGGCACCAGCACCTTCGACGGCCTGGCCCTGGCCAGCGGCATTGCCACGCACCTGCACGACAAGACCCGCGCCTTCACGCTGTTCGCCACCCACTACTTCGAACTGACCGAACTGCCCGCCAAGGCGCGCCACGCCGTCAACATGCACGTGAGCGCGGCCGAGAGCGGTGCCGACATCGTGTTCCTGCACGAAATCCAGCCCGGCCCCGCCAGCCGCAGCTACGGCATCCAGGTGGCCAAACTGGCCGGCATGCCCGCGCCTGTGCTGAACCACGCCCGCCACGCACTGGCCGCACTGGAAGAGCGCGCGGGCGAAGGCGAACTGCAGGTGGACCTGTTCGCCCCGCCGCCCGAACCCGAGGTGACAACCCACAGCCCCGTGGAGGCCGCACTGGCCGCCATCCAGCCCGACCAGCTCAGCCCGCGCGAGGCGCTGGATGCGCTGTACCAGTTGAAGGCCGTCATGGGGAAGCCCACGCAAGCTTGACGCCCTTCCATTTCATGCCGCATGATGGCATGACGTTGTTTGAAGGATCACGCCATGCTCAAGGAAGTGGGCGCCAGCGGCCAGATATCGCTGGGCAAAAAATACGCCGGGCAGTTGTTCGAGGTACAAACGGCGCCCGACGGCACCATCACCCTGCAGCCAGTGAAGGTGGTGCCTGCCCCCCTCACCGTACAGGAAGAGCCCGCCCGCTACGCCGCCACGTCAACCAGCGGAGATGGCTGGCTCACCCCCGAGCGCCTGGCGCGCCGCGCTGCCGCCGCCGCACGCAGCCCGGCTGAAATGGAAGCCGCGCGCAACCAGTGGGAAGAAGAAAACAAGGAAGCCATTGAGGCCATGAACCAGCGCATGGCCAAGATTGGCTCCATGGCGCGCCGCATTCACGAGTGGCGCAAGGCCAAAGCGCAGCAGGCAGCAGAGACCGATGGCGCAGTTTGACGTCTACCCGAACCCGCTGGAGGAGTTGCGCGCCACCCACCCCTACGTGGTGCAAGTGCAAAGCCATTTCCTCAAGCGCCCTGTCGCCGTCATGGCAATTCCACTCGCCCCCCTGGACAACCCACAACACGCCACCGTGCTGAACCCCAAGCTGGAGGTGGCAGGGCAAGCTTTCGTGCTGGAGACTTTGGCCATCGGTTCGTTTGAACCCGGCGAACTGCGCAGCCCACTGACCCATCTCGGCCAGAATGCCCAGGCCATTCGGGACGCACTCGACTTTGCCCTACACGGCTACTGACCACCTTCCCCCCATGACCCCCCAAGACTTCATCGCCAAATGGGGCGCGCCCGGTGGCGTGCCTGGCCCGGCCTATGCCCTGAACGAAGAACAAGGCGCGCAAAGCCACTTTCTGGACCTGTGCGAACTGCTGGGCGTGCCCAAGCCCGGAAGCGCCGAGGGCTACCGGTTCGAGGAAAAAAGCCACGTCGTCGGCGGCAAGACCGGCTATGCCGACGTCTTCATGCGCGGCGTGTTCGCGTGGGAGAACAAAGCCCCCGGCAAAAACCTCGACACCGCACTCAAGCAACTGCTCACCTACAGCCTGGCGCTGTCCAACCCGCCCATCCTGGTCGTGTCCGACCGCCTGAGCATCCGCATCCACACCCAGTTCACCGGCCACCCCAGCGCCACGCACACCGTCACCATCGACGAGATGGACCAGCCCGACAAGCTGGCCCTGCTGCGCCGCATCTGGACGGCGCCCGAGAGCTTCAAGCCGCGCCAGACCAACCGCGACATCACCGAAGCCGCCGCCCGCAGCTTTGCCGCCCTGGCCGAAGGCCTGCGCCAGCGCGGCGCCACGCCCGGTGAAAACACCGCCAGCCAGCAGCAGCGCGCCAACCAGGTGGCGCACTTTCTCACGCAGTGCCTGTTCTGCTTCTTTGCCGAAGACGTGGGCCTGCTGCCTGGGCGCATGTTCGAGCGCCTGCTGGGCAACAAGCAGGCCACGCCCGAACGCCTCGGCCAGGGCCTCACGCAGCTCTTTGGCGCCATGCGAGACGGCGGCCTCTACGGCGTGGACGACATCCCCTGGTTCAACGGCGGGCTGTTCCAAACCATCGCCGTGCCCGCCCTGAGCGCCCCCGATTTGGCCGAGCTGCGCCGCGCCGCCGACCTGGACTGGAGCGCCATCGACGTCTCCATCTTCGGCACCCTGTTCGAACGCGGCCTGGACCCCGCCAAACGCAGCCAGCTCGGCGCCCACTACACCGACCCGGCCACCATCGAGCGGCTGATAGGCCCCGTCATCCGCCGCCCATTGCTACAAAAATGGGAGCTGGTAGCGCAGCAAATACGGGCGCTAGCGGCCAAAATCACCAAAAAAGGCGACAAACACTACCGCGCCGCCCACGCCCTGTTCGTCACCTGGCTCGACGAACTCAAGCACTACCGCGCACTCGACCCCGCCTGCGGCAGCGGCAACTTTCTGTACCTCGCCCTCAAGTGCCTCAAAGACGTGGAACACCACAGCCACCTGCAAGCCACCGAACTCGGCCTGGACCGCGAGGCCGACCTGGTGACCGGCCCGCACAACGTGCTGGGGCTGGAGCTCAACGAATACGCCGCCGAACTCGCCCGCGTCACCGTGTGGATAGGTGAGCTGCAATGGCGCCTGGCCCACGGCTACGAGTTCAAGACCAACCCCGTGCTCGACACCCTGGAACACATCGAATGCCGCGACGCGCTGCTGACCGAGGGTGGCGCCGAGGCTGCCTGGCCTGCGGCGGATGTGGTGGTGGGGAATCCGCCGTTTTTGGGTGGGAGCAAAAAACGCGGCGAGCTGGGCGATGGGTATTTCGCTGCCCTCAACCGCGTTTATGACGGGCACGTACCGGGCGGAGCGGACTTGGTGTGCTACTGGTTCCACAAAGCACACCAGCACATAACGCAGGGGCAATTGCAACGCGCCGGGCTGGTTACCACCCAAGCCATACGAGCGGGCAGCAACCGCAAGGTTTTGGACGCCATTTGCAACGACAGCCGAATTTTTGATGCCTGGAGCGATGAGCCTTGGGTCAATGAGGGCGCAGCGGTGCGCGTGTCGCTGGTGTGTTTTGGCAACGCGGAACAAGGCGCCCAACTGAACGGCCTTTCACTGACCAGCATCAACGCAGATTTGACGGGTGGCGACGGCGCAGACCTGACGCGCGCCACTGTGCTCGCTGAAAACGCTGACGCTTCGTTCAAAGGCGCAGAACGAAATGGCGCTTTTGACATACCTGGTGAGACTGCCAGGGAATGGCTAAAGCGTCCCAACCCAAATGGGAAATCCAACGCCGTGGTGATTGCGCCGTGGCGCAACGGGCAGTCAATTGCAGGCCGTGAGTCAGACAGTTGGATCGTTGATTTTGGCGTTGCGCTTTCTGTCGATGAATCCTCGCTTTTCGAAGCGCCGTTTTCGCACGTCGTCGCCAATGTCAAACCTGAACGTGACAAAAACAACCGGGAGGCCTACAAAAAATACTGGTGGCGTTTTGGAGAACCACGCCCAGCCATGCGCCTTGCGCTGGAACCCATCCCGCGCTACATCGTGACGCCGCGTGTCGCCAAGCACCGCTATTTCGTGTGGTTTCATAAAGCCGTATCGCCCGACTCCCGGCTGTTCGTCATCGCCCGCGCCGACGACACCACCTTCGGCATCCTGAGTTCCCGCGTTCACGAACTGTGGTCTTTGGCGCAAGCATCCATGCATGGTGTTGGCAACGACCCCACCTACAACGCCAAGTCCTGCTTCGAAACCTTCCCCTTCCCCGCAGGCCTGACCCCGGCCGACACGGCGCACCAGCGCACCGAAGCCTTGGAGGGCGGTGCACTCATCCCAGCCGACCTGCCCGACACCCTGGCGGCTGAAAACTCCAAGCCAAATCAGCCTCCAGCGCCCGTCCATCAAGCGCAAGCAGCTACCAAAACAATAGCGCCAAGACCCGCCGCCATGGCCATTGCCCAGGCCGCGCAGCGCCTCAACACCCTGCGCCAGGCCTGGCTGAACCCGCCCGAGTGGACGGACACCGTGCCCGAGGTGGTTCCCCTGGGCATGGCCACGTCGCCCTACCCCGACCGCACCGTGCCCAAGCCCGGCTTCGAAAAAGACCTGGCCAAGCGCACGCTCACCAACCTCTACAACCAACGCCCCGCCTGGCTGGCCACCGCCCACGCCCAGCTCGATGCAGCGGTGGCCGCCGCCTACGGCTGGGCCGACTACACGGCAGACCTGCCCGACGACGAAATCCTGCGCCGCCTGCTGGCGCTGAATCTGGAGCGTTCGGGCGGCGGTTAGTCAGTGATCTCAAAGTGGCACCACTGACAAACTATGCCACCAAGTGGCATAATTCACCATGAAACGTGTGTTCAAAACCCGCTACTTCAGCCGCTGGATGCGCAAAACGGAACTCACCGATACCGCACTCTGCGCCGCTGTGACCGAAATGGAACACGGGTTGATCGACGCTGATCTGGGTGGCGGTGTTGTCAAAAAGCGTGTTGGCCTCGCTGGTCGAGGCAAGCGGGGTGGGGCCAGAACCCTGCTGGCCACCAACAAGGCAAGCCGCTGGTTTTTCGTCTTTGGTTTTGAGAAAAATGACCGGGCCAACATTGCAGACGACGAACTCGAAGGGCTGAAAGACCTTGCTGAACAGTTGTTGGCCAGAACGGAAAAGCAGCTCAACGAAGCCGTCCTTGAAGAAACGTTAACGGAGATATGCAATGACCACAAAGTCCAAAGCCAAAAGCCCCATCTTTGAGGCCGTCCACGAAACCGCCTCCGATCTGCACCGGCTGGGCTTCATTGACAAACGCAAAATGGTCAAGTTTGACCTGCTCTGTCTTGAACCGATAGCGCCCTATGACAGCGAACAAATCCGCGCCTTGCGTGAGCGCCTGCAGTTGAGTCAATCGGTTCTGGCGGCGGTACTGAACACCAGCTTGTCAACGGTACGCAAATGGGAGGTGGCAGACAAGCACCCCAGCGGCCCTTCGCTCAAATTGCTCAATTTGCTTGATCGCAAGGGGCTGGAAGCCTTGATGTGATGGCGCTGCAATCTCTCCGCCAGCAGCCCACGCCCAGCTCGATGCAGCGGTGGCAGCGGCCTACGGCTGGGCGGACTACACGGCGGACATGCCCGACGACGAAGTCCTGCGCCGCCTGCTGGCGCTGAATCTGTAGCGCAGCAGCGGGGCGTAAAAAACACATTCCTCAAGGAGCTCCCCCATGCGCCCCATCCCCGCCACCCCCGAAGAAATCGGCAACGGAGAAGACCGGCTGATGGACCTGCACAGCCCCGAGGTGCCCGCCAGCATCCGCGCCAGGGTGCAGGCCATGGCGCAGCCGGGCGACCAACTCTGGCGCTGCCCACGACTGTCTGCGCCGCGCGGGGCGCTGGGTTTGCTGGGTGTGGGTCGCCGCGATGCGGTGATCGAGTGGTGGCTGCTGGATGCCGATGGCGAGCTGATCGAGGCGTTCTGGGAGGTTTAGAACGCCCCGCAACGGTTTCGGGGTTTACAGATCCTGCGCCACTGGCGCCAGTTGCCCCAGCATGAAAGTGATGAACGGCGGCACGCACTGCATGTGCCCGGCAGGCTGGGCGCGGCAGTCGGTCAGGCTGACGAGGTCGCCCGCGCCGCGCTGTTGCATGGCTTGCAGGGTGCTGGCCGAGCTGGCGTAGGGCACGGTGCGGTCGTCCTGGCCGTGGTACAGGCGCACGGGCAGGTTGGGTTTCCAGTCGTGCACGCTGCTGAATTCGGCGATGTAGGGCACGTCGTCGTCCAGAAAGCGGTCGATGAAGCGGGCGTCGTACACCACGTCGGCGTCGCCCGGCATGAGCGCGCGCAGCAGCAGGCGGCGCACTTCGCGCTGCACGCTGCCGCCCAGGTAGCGCAGAAAACCGGGGTTGATGAGCGCGCCAATCACGGGTTGCTCGTCGCGCACCAGGTCCACCAGGCTGTCCATGGTGGCCTGCACGTTGTAGGGCCCGGCGCCGGGCACCACCATGCGCAGTTGCTGCAGGTGGCTGGAGCCGCTGGTCTGCAGCGCCCGGTGCGCTGCCATGGTGACGTAGCCGCCTTCGGAGTAGCCCGTCAGAAAGAGTTGCCCGTTGTCGGCCACGTTGGCCTGGCCACGCCAGGTGCGCGCGGCGGTCAGAAAGTCCACCGTGGCGGCCGCTGACGGGGCGGCCAGCAGGTAGGGGTGCGGTGTGCCTTTGGAGGCACCAAAGCCCACGTAGTCGGGCGCCAGCACGATGTAGCCCAGCGAGGCCAGCACCACGGCCACTTCCGACGCGACGGCGTTGTTGCTGGGCGCCTCGGCGTCGCGGAACAGGGTGCCGTGCTGGTAGCTGAGCACCGGGCTTTTGGCCCCGGGTGCCTTTTGCGGCACGCTGACCAGGCCCGAGGCGCGCACGGCCTTGCCGTCGGCATCGGTGGTGAGGTATTCGAGGCGATAGGAGGTGACGGCGTAGCGCGGCACCACGTCCTGGGCGAGCGATTCTTCGCTGGTCAGCGCCGCCGCAATGTCGGCTGCGGCAACGGTACCCAGCAGGGTGGCCGCCTGGAGTTGCCCCGCGCCTTCGGGGTCGGCGGGCCGCACGGGCGGGGTGCCGCCGCCATCGGTCACGGTGTCGTCGTTGCCACCGCCGCCACACGCCGCCAGCGATGCAGCCAGCGCCAGCGCACAGACGCGGCGGATTCCGGATGAGAGCAAGGGGGTGAACACGGCACAGGCCTCCGCAAAAGCGCTGGATCATAGTGCGGCGCGGGCCTGCGCGGCCCACCGCGTGGACAAAGGCCCTACCCCGGCGCCGCAGCGCGCTTTTGTGCAGGGTGCTTTGGGTTGAAAATTTTTTTGGGTCAAAACAGACTCTGGCGCTTACTGGTCAAGCGCAAGCAGCTATCATTTTTATACCAACCTTCCGTAAACTGCAGTTGGTGCAGGCCCGCTGCAGCGCGGCACTACACTCTGTGCTTTTCTTCTTTCACGCTTTTCCCATGACGTACTGCGTCGCCATCAAACTCAATGCCGGGCTGGTGTTCCTGTCCGATTCGCGCACCAATGCCGGGCTGGACCAGATCAGCTCGTTCCGCAAGATGATGGTGTACGAGAAGGCGGGCGAGCGCTTCATGGTGCTGCTGTCGGCGGGCAACCTGAGCATTTCGCAGTCGGTGCGCGAGATTTTGCAGACCACGCAGCTCAAGGACGAAAACGACGGCGAGCCCATCACCATCTGGAATGCCAAGAGCATGTTCGACGCAGCGCGCGTGCTGGGCGCAGCGGTGCGCCATGTGCACGAGCGCGATGGCGCGGCGCTCAAGCGCTCGGGGCTGGACTTCAATGTGTCGCTGATCTTTGGCGGCCAGATCCGGGGCGAGGGCATGCGGCTGTTCCAGGTGTATTCGGCGGGCAATTTCATCGAGGCTACGTCCGAGACGCCCTACTTCCAGGTGGGCGAATCCAAGTACGGCAAGCCCGTGCTCGACCGCGTGATCACCCCCGACACCCCGCTGGACGATGCCGCCAAGTGCGCGCTGGTGTCCATGGACAGCACGCTCAAGTCCAACCTCTCGGTGGGCCTGCCGCTGGACCTGGTGCTGTACGAGGTGGACCGTTTCACCTCGGACAAGATCGTGTGCATAGGCACCGACAACCCCTACTTCACCATGCTGCGCGAGCGCTGGGGCGAAAAGCTGCGCGACGTGTTCGACAGCATCGAAAGCCCCAACTGGAGCGGCGGCGCGACCGAGGTGCCGATCGTGGTGCCGCACGCGCAATGCAAGCCGCTGAAAAAAATATCGACCCCGCAGGACAAGCTGGTCTAACCCTCTTTCAGAATGAACCGTATCGTCTTTTCCCACGGCAACAGCTTTCCGTCGGGCACCTACAGCGTCTTGTTTGAGCACCTGCGCGCGCGCGGCTTTGAAGTCAGCGCGGTGGATCGCTTCGGCCACGACCCGCGCTTTCCCGTTACCGACAACTGGCCGCACCTGGTGGAGCAACTGGCCGAGTTTGCCGCCGAGCGGGTGCGCACCTCGGGCGGCCCGGTGTACCTGGTGGGCCATTCGCTGGGCGGCATCCTCAGCGTCATGGCCGCCGCCCGCCACCCCGAGCTGGCGCGCGGCGTGCTGATGCTGGACTCCCCGTTGCTGGGCGGCTGGCGCGCCACCACCGTGGGTGCCGCCAAGCGCACGCAGGTGATCGGCGCCATCTCACCCGCCCGTGTGAGCCGCATGCGCCGCAACAGCTGGCACAGCACCGAAGAGGCCTACGAGCATTTCCGCAAGAAAAAAGCCTTTGCCCGCTGGGACCCGCAGGTGCTGCGCGACTACGTGACCCACGGCCTGTACGACGAGGACGACCGCCGCGTGCTCGCCTTCGACCGCGCCGTGGAAAGCACCATCTACAACACCATGCCGCACCACCTGGGCAGCCTGCTGCGCAAGCACCCGCTGCGCTGCCCGGCCGCCTTCATTGGCGGGCGCGCCTCGGTAGAGATGCGCCAGGCCGGCATGGGCCTGACCGAGCGCGTGACCCAGGGCCGGATGATGATGCTGGACGGCACCCACCTGTTCCCCATGGAAAAGCCCCTGGTCACCGCCGCTGCCGTCGAAGCGGCGCTGCGCAACCTGGCCTCCATCACGCCAGACTGAACGGCCCCGGCGGCGCAGCCCCCATGGCCTGCGCGCCCTTGCTGCTGCGGCCCGTGCGTGCGTAGCCTTTGTGGCCTACACTTTGTCACGTTTGTGCACCCCTGCGGGTGCACGCCCCTTTTGGCCGTGCCATCCCTGCCCTTGCTGCCCTTGCTGCCCTTGCTGCCCTGCCCATGACTGGCCTGTTTGCGCCCTGGTTCCCTGCCCTTGCGGCGCGCAGCCTGCGCGTCGGGCTGTGGCGCGCCGTTGCTTGGCTGGCACTGTGGCTGTGGGGCGCCAGCGTGCTGGCGCAGCCCGCGCCACTGCAGCTACAGGCCGGGCAAGCCACCACAGACCTGTGGCAGGCCCTGCAGATGCTGCCCGACCCCGAACAACGCCACACCGCGCAGGACTTGCTGCAGGGCAAGGCCGCCTTTGGCCCCATGCCGCCCACCCTGGGCACACTGGGCGTGCGCGCCGAACCGGTGTGGCTGCGCCTGCCGCTGGAGCTGGCCGGTACCGAACCGGGCCGCTGGGTGCTGGACATCGACTACGCGCCGCTGCAGCGCATCGACCTGGTGCTGGCCAGCAAGGGGCGCATCGTGCAGCAGGCCGCGCTGGGCAGCCACGTGCCCTTTGCGCAGCGCCCGCTGCCCACACGCTCGCACGCGGTGGAGCTGGAGCTACAGCCTGGCACGCCCTACGAGTTGCTGCTGCGCGTGCAGACCCAGGGCGCCATGGTGCTGCCGCTGAGCCTGTCTCCCCCGGTCGTGCACGCCGAACATGCGTTGCGCGAACAGATGCTGCAAGGCCTGCTCACGGGCCTGGCGCTGTGCCTGTGGATTTACAGCCTGGCGCAATGGGTCAACCAGCGCGAGGTGCTGTTTCTGCAGTACACACTGCTGATCTCGGGCAGCCTGCTGTTCTCGCTGCATTTTTTTGGCGTGGGGGCGCAGTACCTGTGGGGTGGGCTACCCTGGGTCGAGCAGCGCGCCAGCGGCCTGGCGGCCCTGATGGCGACCTGCGGCTCGTTTTTGTTCATAGGCCAGGCGCTGGCAGCGGGCAACCCGCGCAACCGGCTGATGCGCGCCATGCGCTGGGGCGCCGCAGGCACGGCGCTGCTGGCGCTGGCCTTTGCGCTCGAAGTGTTCGACACCCGCGTGCTGACCGCCATCGTCAGCGTGCTTGGGCTGGTACCTGCGCTCATGGGCATGCCCGGTGCGCTGGCGCGCATGCGCCAGGGCGACGCGGTGGGCGGCACGCTGCTGCTGGCCTGGCTGGTGTACTTTGTGGCCACGGCCACGGTGATTGGCGTGATCCGGGGCTGGGTGCCGGTCAACTTCTGGACGCTGCATTCCTTCCAGTTTGGCGCCACCCTGGACATGCTGCTGTTCATGCGCGTGCTGGGCCTGCGCTCCAAGGCCCTGCGCCTGGCAGCCGAAAACGCCCGCACCGAGCGCGACACCCTGCACTGGCTGGCCCACACCGACCCCCTGACCAACCTGCCCAACCGCCGTGGCATGCAGGAAGCCCTGTCCAACGCCCTGCGCCTGTGCTGCCACGAGCGGCTGCTGGCCGTGTACCTGCTGGACCTGGACGGCTTCAAGCCCGTCAACGACGAGCACGGCCACGATGTGGGCGATGAACTGCTGGTGGCCGTGGCGCGCCGCCTGCAAGGCCATGTGCGCGCCACCGACCTGGTGGCTCGCCTGGGCGGCGACGAGTTTGTGGTGGTGGCCAGCGCGCTGGAGAGCCCGGCCCAGGCGCACGAGCTGGCGAACAAGCTGCTGGGCGCCTTCCACACGCCGTTCGCCCTGAGTTCGGCCACGGTGACCGTGGGTTTGACGATTGGCTATGCGCTGGCGCCGCTGGACGGCAGCGACGCCACCAGCCTGCTCAAGCTGGCCGACGCCGCCATGTACCAGGGCAAACAGAACGGCAAGTTCCGCGTGCAGCGCAGCACCGAACGCCTGGCCATGCCCTGACGCAGAACCCCTTGCAGACCCCTTATCCATTCCGCGAACGCGTCACCCGCGACGCATGAAACCGGCGCGGTTCAGGCCAGGGCTCCCGCGCAAGGGCCGCCCCGCCGCGCTGGGAGCGTCCCCCTTCCCGAATCGCGCAGCGATTCAAGAGAGGGGGGAAGGCGCCGAAGAGGCGACTCAGGGGGGAGTTTCGTTTCAGCGGCAGCAGCGGTAGGCCAGGCCCAGGCTCACGCCGTAGTTGTCGGGCTTGACGGCCAGCGGGCTGCGCCGCGCATCGCCGCGCAGCTGCGAATAGCGCAGGCCGCCAAACACCACCCAGCGGTCGGCCACGGCGTGCTTGATTTCCACGCCCACGTCCTGGCCAAACAGGCCGCCGCCCGGCACGTACACCGGCAGCGCCGTGGTCACGCCCGAGGCGCTGGCGGGCACGCCCATGTAGCTGCGCATGTAGGTGGCATCGGCCAGGGTGAAGCCCGCGGCAAAACTGACTTCGGTGCGCGGACTGATCTGGATTTCATAGCGCGCCGTGGTCTGCAAGGTGGCGCCACCCTTGTGGCCCAGCAGGTCCTGGCTGAGCGTGGAGCGCAGCGAGGCATGCTTGTTGAAGTCGTACACAGCACTCAGGCGCCCGCGCAGCGTGCGCCGGATGTCGGGCAGCCCCTGCAGAATGGGGTCGTCTTCGCCCTTGCGGCCGCCGTCCAGGCGCAGGCCCCCGCTCAGGCGGAAGTTCTCCCACTGCAGCAGCTTGGCCGTGACGCCCGAATCCCGGGCGTCCAGGTCAAAGTCCAGCAGCGAGCCGCCGCCGCCCGAGCTGATCGTGTAGCGACCGACTTCCAGCCCGATGACCGGCCGGATGCCCGTGCTGCGCTCGGTGCTGCCGGGGTACTTGGCGCCGTTGCTGACCGAGGCGCCCAGCGCCCAGGTAAAGCCCGAGGGGGTTTGCTCTGGCGGGGGCATGCGCACCTGCGCCGCTGCCAGCGTGGGCAGCGCCAGACCCAGCGCCATGGCCCAGCGTGCGAAAGAGGTTGAACGTTGCATGTTGCGGATTATCAGCCGTTCCAGGGAATCCACCCCGTCCATGCTGTCACCAGCACCAGCACGCCAAAGGCAATGCGATACCAGGCAAAGGGCACAAAGCTGTGCGTGCTGATGTAGCGCAGCAGCCAGCGCACGCACAGCCAGGCGCTCACAAACGAAAAGAACAGCCCCACGGCAAACAGGGGCAGGTCGGCCACCTCCAGCAGCGCACGTTCCTTGTAAAGGCTGTACACACCGGCGCCCATCAGCGTGGGCATGGCCAGAAAGAACGAATAGTCGGTGGCCGCCTTGCGCGAGAGGCCCAGCAACATGCCGCCGATGATGGTGGCACCGCTGCGGCTGGTGCCCGGCACCATGGCCAGGCATTGCACCAGGCCGACCTTGAGCGCGTCCAGCGGCCCCATGTCGTCCACCTCGGCAATGCGCGTGGCGGACTGCGGGCGCCGCTCGGCCCACAAAATGATGAAGCCCCCCAGAATGAAGGTGCTGGCGACCACGGTGGGCGTGAACAGATGCGCCTTGATGGCCTTGCCCGCCAGCAGGCCCAGCACCACCGCAGGCACAAAGCCAATGGCCACATTCAGCGCAAAGCGCTGCGCCTGGGGCTGGCTGGGCAGTTGCACCAGGGTGGCGCGAATTTTCTGCCAATAGACCAGGATGACGGCAAAGATGGCGCCGGTCTGGATGGCAATGTCGAACACCTTGGCCTTGGCGTCGTCAAAACCCAGCAGCGCCCCGGCCAGGATCAGGTGGCCGGTGGAGGAAATGGGAAGGAACTCGGTCAGGCCCTCGACCACGCCCATGATGGCGGCCTTGAGCAGCAAAACAATGTCCACGCGCGTCCTTGTCGAGGTGTCAGCAAAGCTGCGGATTATCCGCGCAGCCATGGCACGCATGTGCCAGGCCGCTGACTGCACCACACAGGTGTGCGCGGCGTGTGCAGTGCGGCCTTCACTCGTGCCGCAGCGCCACAATGGGCTGCAGGCGCGCCGCGCGCCGCGCCGGGTAGTAACCAAAGAACACGCCCACCAGGCCCGCAAAGCCCACGGCCAGCAGCACGGACCAGGGCTCAAGGCTGGCACTCCAGCCCGTGGCGCGCTCCACCGCCCAGGTGGCCAGCGCACCCAGCGCCACGCCAATGGCGCCGCCCACCAGGCTGAGCGTGACCGACTCGATCAGGAACTGCGCCAGGATGTCGCGCCCGCGCGCGCCCACGGCCATGCGCAGCCCGATCTCGCGCGTGCGCTCGGTCACGCTCACCAGCATGATGTTCATGATGCCGATGCCGCCCACCAGCAGGCTCACGCCCGCCACGGCGGCCAGCAGCGCGGTCATCACGCGGCTGGACTCCTCCTGCGCCTGCAGCACCTCGGACAGGTTGCGGATGCTGAAGGTGTCGTCCCCACCCTCGGGCACGCGCAGGCGCTGGCGCAGGAAGGCGCGCATGGACTCCTCGGCCCGCGCCATGTCCACCCCGGCGCGCACCTTGACGTGGATGGACCAGATGCGCCGCACGTTGCCGCCTGCGTTCCAGATGCGGTTGCGGAAGGTGGACATGGGCATGATGACGATGTCGTCCTGGTCCTGCCCCACGGCGTTCTGCCCCTTGGTGGCCAGCACACCCACCACGGTAAAGGGCACGCCGCGCACGCGCACCGTCTGGCCCAGCGGGTCGTCGTCGGCAAACAGCTCGCGTGCCGTGGTCTGGCCCAGCCAGGCGACCTTGGCCGATCCCTGCTGCTCGGCCGCCTCGAACAGGCGGCCCGAGGCCAGCGGCCATTCGCGCGCCTCCAGGTAGTCGTTGGTGGTGCCGAAGATGGTGGTGTTCCAGTTGGCGCTTTGCGCCACCGCCTGCGCCGTGGTGCGCGACGAGGGCGCGGCCACCTGCACTTCGGGCACCTCGCGGGCCAGGGCTTCGGCATCCTCTTCGGTAAAGCGCGAGCGCGTCTGCGCCCCCAGGCGCACGCCGGCCGCGCTCAGGCTGCCGGGCACCACCAGCACGATGTTGGAGCCCAGGCCCTTGATCTGTTCCTGCACGCGCTCGGTCGCGCCCCGGCCCACGGCCAGCATGGTGATGACTGCGCCCACACCAATGATGATGCCCAGCATGGTGAGCACGCTGCGCAGCAGGTTGGCCGTGAGCGCCCGCAGGGCAGCGCGCAGCGCGGTGTGCAGGTTCATGCGCGCCCCTGCGGCAGCGCCGCACTGGTAGCCGCCTGCTGTGCATGGCCGGGCTGGGCCTGGTCCTGCACGATGGCGCCGTCGCGCAGCACGATGCAGCGGCGCGCCCAGGCGGCCACGTCGTGCTCGTGCGTGACCAGCACCACGGTGATGCCCTGGGCGTTGAGCTGCGCCAGCAAAGCCATGGTGTCCTCGGAGGTCTGCGAATCGAGTGCGCCCGTGGGCTCGTCGGCCAGGATGAGCGCGGGCTGCGTGACCAGAGCACGCGCAATGGCCACGCGCTGCTGCTGCCCGCCCGACAGCTCCGCGGGGGTGTGCGCCGCGCGCTCGGCCAGGCCCACGCGCGCCAGCGCCGCGCGGGCGCGGGCCTGGCGCTCGGCTGGCTTGACACCGGCATAGACCAGGGGCAGCTCCACATTCTCCAGCGCGCTGGTGCGTGCCAGCAGGTTGAACTGCTGGAACACAAAGCCAATCCGCCGGTTGCGGATGGCAGCCAACGCATCAGGCGCCAGCGCATGCACGGCCTCGCCCGCAAGGTAGTAGCTGCCGCCGTCGGGCAGGTCCAGGCAGCCCAGGATGTGCATGAGCGTGGACTTGCCCGAGCCCGAGGCACCCATGATGGCCACGAACTCGCCCGCCTCGATGCACAGCGACACCCCGCGCAGCGCATGCACGGTCTGCCCGCCCATGGCGTAGGCCTTGGTGAGCGCCTGCGCGTCGATCAGGGGTGGGGCCATGCGCAAGCCTTGCTCAGAACGAGAGGCGCGGCGCGCCGTTGCGCGCCGGGGTGCCGCTGGCCTGGCTGGCCACGCCGGTGATGACCTGGCGCCCCTCGGCCAGCAGCGCCGCCTGTTCGGGCGTGGGCAGCAGCTCGGTGTGGCTGCCGTCGCTCAGGCCCAGTGCCACCTGCAGCGCGAGCGGCCGACCGTCCTCGTCCAGCACGTGGAGGCGTCCACGCGCACCCGCAGCGGCCCTGGCAGGTTTTGTATCTTTTTGGCCTGAAGCGCCCGTATTTGCTGCGCCAGTAGCTATTGATTTTGTAGCAACCGGTGCTGCTGTGGGTGCGGGCTCCACCCCAGGCAGGCGCACGCGCAGCGCCGCATTGGGCAGCTTGAGCACGCCCTCGCGCTGCGCAGTCACGATGCGCACATTGGCCGTCATGCCGGGCAGCAGGCGCCCGTCGCGGTTGGCAAAGTGCACCGCCGCCACGTAGGTGACCACGTTGTTGGTGGCGATGGCGGCCTTGCGCACCTGGTCCACCTGGCCCTCGAAGGTCTCGCCCGGAAAGGCATCGACCGTAAAGCGCGCCGCCTGCCCTGGGCGGATGCGGCCCACGTCGGTTTCGTCCACGCTCACTTCCACGCGCATGTCGCGCAGGTTCTGTGCAATCACAAACAACTCGGGCGCCTGCAGGCTGGCCGCCACGGTCTGCCCACGCTCGACCGCGCGCTTGATCACGATGCCATCCACCGGCGAAGTGATGCGTGTGCGCGAAAGGTTGGTCTGCGCCTGCGCCAGTGCCGCCTCGCGCTGGCGCACGCTGGAGCGCGCCGCCTGCACCTGCGCGGCGGTGATGGCGGCCTGCGCCTGCGCCGCGCGCAGCGCCTCGGTGCTGGTGCGCACCAGGGCCTGGGCGCGCTCGGCCTCGCTCTGCGCGATGAAGCCCTGGGCCACCAGGTCGGTCTTGCGCCGCAGGTCGCGCCCGGCCTCGGCCAGATCCACCTGCGCGCGCGACACCGTGGCCTCGCTGGCCAGCACGTTGGCCTGCGCCACCAGCACCTGCGAGCGCGCCGCCTCCAGGTCGGCCTGGGCCTGGCGCACCTGGAATTCAATGAGCTGCGGGTCTATCTGCGCAATGATCTGGCCCGCCTTGACCTCGGAGTTGAAGTCGGCAAACAGCTCGCGGATCTGGCCCGACACCTGCGTGCCCACCGACACCTGGGTGACCGGCATGACCTGCCCCGAGGCCTGCACCGAGGCCACCACCGCGCCTCGCTCGATGGCGGCGGTGCGGTACTGCGTCGCCTGGGCGGCCTGGCGGGTGTACAACCACCCGGCGCCGCCCAGCACCAGGGCCAGGGCAATACCTGCTGCGGCATAGGTTTTGGATTGCATGGGCTGGATTCTAGGAAGCCCGCCGCCGCCGTTCACGCCGCCGGGCAAGCACTTGGCGCCCGCGCAAGGGCATTGCGTCGCACGGCGCTTGGCGCAGGAGGAACCCGGGGGCACAGTGGCGCCCAGGCCCCAACGGCCACCTACCCCCAGGAGTAACGCCATGTCCCCACTGCCCCCCCAAGCCACCCCCGAATCCACCGAACGCCTGGCCCGCAAACGTGCCAAGGCCAAGCTGGGCTGGTACATCCATGCCACGGTGTACCTGCTGGTCAACCTGTTCCTGGCCTTTGTGGCCACCCGCCACGCCCAGGGCTGGGCTGCCTTTCCAGCGCTGGGCTGGGGCCTGGGGCTGCTGATCCACGGCGCAGCAGTGTGGCTGGCGCTGCCCGGCGGCTCGCTCTACGGCCAGTTGCTGGAGCGCGAGCGCGCCGCGCTGCAGCGCCAGCACACCTGCTGACCCCGCCCGCTGGCGCACAATCGCGCCAGCCAGCCCCTTGCCCAACATGACATCCATCGAACTCCGACCCCTGCTGCGCGACGGCCTGCTGACTGCCTTGTTCTGCTGCGCCATCGCGCTGGCCCTGACCGTAGGCGGCAATGGCCCTTGGGATGTGCAACTGGTGTACTCGCTGGCCATCGGGCTGGCGTCCTGGCTGGTCATCGACCTGGGCCGCATGCTGTTGACCGGGGCGGACTGCACTGGCTGGCCCCAAGGCTGGCGCGGCCCGGCACTGATCGCGGCGGGCACCCTGGCGGGCTTTGGTCTGGGCTCGCTGGTCGGCAATACCTACAGCGGCGCCAGCCAACCCCTGTGGCATGACCGGAGCGGGCCTGCGACCCTGGTCATTACCGTGATCGCGGGCATTGCCATCTCGTTCTTCTTCTACAGCCGCGCCAAGGCTGAGCACCTGCAACGGCACATGGCCCAGGCCCAGCACGAAGCCACGCAAGCGCGCCTCAAGCTGCTGGAGGCGCAGCTCGAACCGCACATGCTGTTCAACACGCTGGCCAACCTGCGCGTGCTGATTGCCACCGACCCCGAACGTGCGCAGCACATGCTGGATCGCATGATCGGCTACCTGCGCGCAACCTTGGCAGCATCGCGCAGCACGCTGCACCCGCTGTCGCTGGAGTTCGAGCGGCTGCAGGACTACCTGGAGCTGATGGCCGTGCGCATGGGCCCGCGCCTGGCCTTCACGCTGGATCTGCCGCCTGCGCTGCACGACGTGGCAGTGCCCCCCTTGCTGCTGCAACCCCTGGTGGAAAACGCCATCCGCCATGGGCTGGAGCCCCAGGTGGCGGGCGGCAGCATCAGCGTGCGCGCCCACACCGGCGCCGACCAGCGGCTGGTGCTGGAGGTGTGCGACACCGGCGCAGGCCTGGCCCCAGGCACGCCCAGCACGCCCAGCACGCCCAGCACGCCCGCAGCCCCCAGCGCACCGGGCCGCAGCTTTGGCCTGGCCCAGGTCCGCGAACGCCTGGCCACGCTGTATGGCGACCAGGGCACTATTGAATTGATAGCGCAACCCGCAGGCGGAACGTGCGCCAGAGTGCAATTTCCTTTGAAAAAATCCTCCCCATGACCGCCCCCCGCGCCCTGATTGCCGAAGACGAGCCCCTGCTCGCAGCCGCCCTGCAGCAGGCCCTGGCCCAAGCCTGGCCTGCGTTGCAGGTGCTGGCTACCGTGGGCGACGGGCTGTCTGCCGTGCGCGAAGCGCTGGCGCTGCGGCCCGAGGTGCTGTTCTTCGACATCCGCATGCCCGGCCAGAGCGGTCTGGACGCCGCCGCCGAACTGGCCGACGCCTGGCCCGCCGACCAGCCCTTTCCGGCGCTGGTGTTCGTGACCGCCTACGACCAGTACGCCGTGCAGGCCTTTGAGGCCCAGGCGGTGGACTACCTGCTCAAGCCTGTGCAGGCCGCGCGCCTGCAAAAAACAGTGCAAAAACTGCAGCTAGCGCTTACCCCTCAAGCGCCAGCAGCTATCAATTTAGAAGCAACCCTGGCCCAACTGCGCAACCTGTTGGCCACCCCCGGCGTGGCCGCACCCGCCCCGACTGCAGCGACGCACACCGCGCCGCTCACCGTCATCCAGGCCAGCAGCGGCAACCAGATCCACCTGGTGCCCGTGGCCGAGGTGCTCTATTTCGAGGCCGCCGACAAGTACGTGCGCGTGCTCACCGCCGGGCGCGAATACCTGATCCGCACCCCCCTGAAGGAGTTGGCCACCCAACTGGACACCTCCGAGTTCTGGCAAGTGCACCGCGGCACTCTGGTGCGCGCCAGCTCCATCGCCAGCGCCACGCGCGACGAGGCCGGGCGGCTGCACCTGGCCCTGCGCGGCCGGCCCGAGACACTGGCCGTGAGTCGGCTGTACGCGCATTTGTTCAAGGCGATGTAGGCGTTACCCATGCCCCGAGCGGCGCCGCCATGAAAACGCCGTCCGATTTGAACGCCAAGTTTTCAGGGTTGATGAATGGCCAGGATGTTAGAGTTTCAGCGACTTGGGACTGCTTTGAAACACGACCTTCTGAGCGCCAATGCCATACGTTCCGAACCGTGGATCGCAGCCATTGATGCCGCCAAGCGCTTGGGCGTGGCGAATGACACCATTTTCCGCCGCCGGGAGCACAAGGGCCGGCCTGCGCACAAGGTCGGTCGATTATGGAAATTCCAATCTTCAGAAGTAGATGAATGGGTGCGCGCAGGAGTGACGGACGCAAACGTTGCGCTCAACGGGCAGAAAAACTGTGGGGAATGAATGGACAAGTACCAACTCAGTGAGCGCGACATCTGTACCAAGTTCATCACACCAGCCATTCAGCAGGCCGGGTGGCAACAGCACCAATTCCGCGAAGAAGTGAACCTCACCGATGGGCGCGTGATGGTGCGCGGCAAGCTGGCGTCTCGTATCAAGAACCCTGAAGCCAAGGGCGGCCCCAAACGCGCCGACTTCGTCCTCTACGCGCGGCCCAACGTACCAATTGCGGTCGTCGAGGCCAAGCAGGCGCGTCTCTCGCTTGGCCACGGAATGCAGCAAGCACTGGCTTATGCCGAAATGCTGGACGCCCCCTTCGCCATCAGCAGCAACGGCTGTGGCTTTTTGCTGCATGACCGCACCGGTCTGACAGAGCCCATTGAGCGCGAGCTCGCACTCACCCAATTCCCTTCCCTGGATGACCTGTGGCCGCTTTACCAGCAGTGGAAAGGCTTGACCGAAGCACCTGCCGTCAAACTCATCGAGCAGCCGTTCTACTCTGACGGCAGTGGCAAGGAGCCACGCTACTACCAGCGCGTAGCCATCAACCGTGCCATCGAGGCCATCGCCAAAGGTCAGCAGCGCGTTTTGCTGGTCATGGCCACAGGTACCGGAAAAACCTACACCGCCTTCCAGATCATTTGGCGCCTCTGGAAAGCCAAAGCCAAAAACCGCATCCTGTTTTTGGCCGACCGCAACATCCTGATCGACCAGACCATGCAACAGGATTTCGCCCCCTTCGGCGAGGTCATGCACAAGGTCACCAATCGCGAGATCAAAAAGAACTACGAGGTCTACCTGGCCTTGTACCAGGCTGTCACCGGCAAGGAAGAATGGAAGCAAATCTACAAGCAGTTCCCAGCTGGTTTTTTCGATCTGATCGTGGTCGACGAATGCCACCGGGGCAGTGCCGCAGATGACTCAGCCTGGCGCGATGTGCTCGAATACTTCGGCAGTGCCACCCATCTTGGCCTGACAGCTACACCCAAGGAGACCAAGGAAGCCAGCAACACCACCTATTTCGGTGACCCGGTCTATACCTACTCGCTCAAGCAGGGCATCGAAGACGGCTTCCTCGCGCCGTACAAAGTGATCCGCATCGCCACCGATGTCGATGCCGTGGGCTACACCCCCGAAAAGGGCAAGGTCGACAAACTTGGCCAAGCGGTCGAGCAACGACAGTACAACACCAAGGATTTCGACCGCACGCTGGTGCTGGAAAAGCGCACCAAACTTGTTGCCAGCAAGGTCTGGGAATACCTCAAGGCCACCGATCCGATGGCAAAGACCATCGTATTCTGCGACGACCAAGACCACGCCGAACGCATGCGACAAGAGCTGGTGAGGCTCATTCCGGCTGCTGCCAGCAACCGCCGCTACGTGATGCGTATCACCGGTGACGACAACGAAGGCAAGGCCCAGCTCTCCTACTTCATCGACAACGACGAGCCTTACCCTGTCATCGCCACCACTTCCAAGTTGCTCACCACCGGGGTCGATGCCAAGACATGCAAACTCATCGTGCTCGACCAGAGCATCAACTCGATGACCGAGTTCAAGCAAATCATTGGTCGTGGCACGCGCCTGCGCGAGGACTACCAGAAGCTCTATTTCACCATCATGGACTTCAAAGGTGCCACGCGCCTGTTCGCCGACCCGGATTTCGACGGTGAGCCGGTGGTGATCTACGAGCCCAAGCCCGACGAACCCGTCGTGCCGCCAGAAATCATCGAAGTGCCGGGGACTGGTGAACCCGAACCGCCTCCTTACGGACCCGGAGCGACGGGGGGCGATGACGCCGGCGGCGATACGGGCGAGAACGGTGCCGGCGAAGGCCGCACCAAGTACGTGATCGACGACGTCAACGTGCGCGTGGCGGTGGAGCGCTCGCAGTACCTCGACGCCGATGGCAAGCTCATCACCGAGAACTACCGTGTTCTGCTCAAGGACGACATCAAGAAGGCGCTGCAAGCCGAATTCGGCACCATGACCGACTTCCTGCGCCGCTGGAACAGTGCCGAACGCAAGCAGGCCGTACTGGAAGAACTGGCCGATCACGGAGTGCCGCTCGAAATATTGCAGCAAACCGTCGCCAATGGCAGCGAACTTGATGTGTTCGATCTGGTCGCCCATGTGGCCTTCGACCAGAAACCACTCACCCGTCGCGAACGTGCCAACAACGTCAAGAAGCGTAATGTGTTTGGCAAGTACGGTGAGCAAGCCCGCGCCGTGCTCGACGCGCTGTTGGACAAGTTCGCCGACCACGGCGTGCAAGACATTGAAGACGCCAAGGTGCTGGAGCTCCCGCCCTTTGACCAGTTCGGCAGCAAAACCCAGATCCGGCGCGGCATATTCGGCGGCACCCTGCAATACACCCAAGCCGTGAACGAGCTCGAACAAGCGCTTTACAACCAGAACGAATTGAAACAAGCCTGATTCCGTGACTGGCCCCTGAATCGAGAACAACAAGATGAATCTCAGTAGCACCATCAAGTCCATCCAGGACATCATGCGCAAAGACGACGGCGTCGACGGCGATGCCCAGCGCCTAGGGCAACTCACCTGGATGCTCTTCCTCAAGGTGTTCGACCAACGCGAGGAAGAATGGGAGGACGACAACGCGGCCTACCGTTCGCCGCTGCCCGAGCGCTACCGCTGGCGCAACTGGGCGGCCTACAAGGCCGACGCCGAAGGCAAAAAGAAGCCGCAAATCGCTGGCAGTGAACTAATCGGTTTCGTCAACAACGAACTGTTTCCGGCACTCAAAGACCAGATCGACGCCGACCGCAGCCCCCAACACAAAGTCATCCGCGAAGTATTTCGCGATGCCAACAACTACATGAAATCCGGCCCGCAGATGCTGGCCGTGATCGAAAAGCTGGAAGACGCCATCAACTTCCACGACTTCAAAACCCGCGCCAGCTTGGGCGATGTCTACGAGCAAATGCTCAACGATCTGCGTGGCGCCGGCAATGCGGGCGAGTTCTACACCCCGCGTGCCATCACTGCCTTCATGGCGGATCGCGTCAATCCGCGGCTGGATCAGCGCGAAACCGTGATGGACCCCGCCTGTGGCACCGGCGGCTTCTTGACCGCCGCCATCGACCACTTCCGTAACCAGCTTGCGACGATGAAATCGCCGCGCCCTGAAGACAAGCGTGCCATCGAAGCACTGATCCACGGCATCGAAAAAAAGCAGTTGCCCCACCTGCTGTGCACCACAAACATGCTGCTGCACGGCATCGATGTGCCCAGCCAGATCGAGCACCGCAACACGCTCGGCATAGGCTGGAACGAATGGAACGCCAACGACAAGGTCGATTGCATCATCACCAATCCGCCCTTCGGCGGCTATGAGGATGACGGCGTAGGCAGCGACTACCCGGCCGACCTGCGCACCCGCGAAACCGCCGACATGTTCATGGCGCTCATCATCAAGAAGCTGCTCAAAGAAAACGGCCGCGCTGCTGTGGTGCTGCCCGATGGCTTCCTGTTTGGCGACGGCATCAAAGGCACGCTGAAAAAACTGCTGCTGCGCGACTGCAAGCTGCACACCATCATCCGCCTGCCCAAGGGCGTGTTCGCCCCCTACACCTCCATCAAAACCAACCTGCTGTTCTTCACCAAGGGCGCCACGGTGGATGATGGCACCGAGCACTTCCACACCGACACCATCTGGTTCTACGAGCACCCCTACCCGGCGGGCTACAAGAGCTATTCCAAGACCAAGCCCATCCGGCTGGAAGAGTTCAAACCCGAGCAGGAATGGTGGGGCAGCGAGGACAACGACTTTGCCGACCGCGTGGAAAACGAATTTGCCTGGAAGGTGGATTTCAACACCAAGCGCGAACAAGCCGAAGCTTCGGCCCAGCCCCACTGGCAACGTGCCGAAGCGCTGAACAACCAGGCCGCCGCGCTGGAGGGCGAGGCGGGCGACTTGCGCAAGAGCCTGGTTGGCACCACCGATGCCGCCTACCGCGAAACGATCGACGCCCAGATGGCCGAGCTGCGCGCCAAAGCCGAACCGCTGCGCCTACAGGCGCGCGATGCGCAGGCGGCGGGCGACCGCATCTACTGGCCCATCTTCAACCTTGACCTCAAAAACCCCAACGCACCGGAAGAAGAAACCCACGACCCGGACGTGCTGCTGGAGAAATACAAAAAGCTGCTGGGCGAAATCGAAGAAACCGAAAACCAGCTCAAAAGCGAACTGGCCGCCGCGCTGGCGCATCATTTCACGGGCGTGGAGGCTGCTGATGCCTGATATCGCACCGATGCCGCCGGACTATGCCGACTGGCTTGCCGAGCTGAAAACACGCATTCACAGCGCCCAGCAACGTGCCGTGCTGGCGGTCAACCGGGAACTGGTTCAGCTGTATTGGCAGATCGGGCGTGACATTCTGGCGCGACAGGCTCAGCAGGGCTGGGGTGCCAAGGTGATCGAGCGGCTGGCGCAGGACCTGCGCGCCACCTTTCCCGACATGAAAGGCTTTTCCCCCCGCAACCTCAAATACATGCGCGCCTTTGCCGAGGCCTGGCCGGATGCCGAATTTGTGCAAGGGGTGCTTGCACAATTGCCCTGGTACCACCAGTTGGCGCTGCTGGACAAACTGCCCGGCGCAGAAGCCCGTCGTTGGTATGCGGCCAAGGCGATAGAACACAACTGGTCGCGCAATGTACTGGTGATGCACATTGAAACCCGCCTGCAAGAGCGCAGCGGCACGGCGTTGACCAACTTTCCGGCGAGCTTGCCCAAGCCCTTGTCCGACCTGGCGCGCGAATCGCTCAAAGATCCATACCGCTTCGATTTTTTGGGCTTGACGGACGAGGCGCAGGAACGCGAGGTTGAACACGCCCTGGTCAAGCACGTGACCCAGTTTCTGCTGGAACTGGGCGCGGGCTTTGCATTTGTCGGGCGACAGGTGCTGCTGAATGTGGGGGGCGACGAGTTTTTCATTGACCTGTTGTTCTACCACCTGAAACTACGCTGCTATGTGGTCATTGAACTCAAGGGCGGCAAATTCAAGCCCGAGCATCTGGGGCAACTCGGCTTTTACCTCACCGCCGTGGACATGCAGGTCAAGGCCGAGCAGGACAACCCCACCATTGGCCTTCTGCTGTGCAAAAGCAAGAATAAAGTCGTGGCCGAATATGCGCTGCGCGACACAGCCCAACCCATAGGCGTAGCGGAATATCAACTGATGGAGTCGCTGCCCGCCGAACTACAGACCAGCCTGCCCAGCATCGAGCAAATCGAGCAAGCCTTGGCTGACGATGGGCGGGCATCCGAGGATGACCATGTGTAACCCACCTACGACCACGTTCACCGGCCGACCGTTGGCAGACGCCATCTTTGCCGAAGTGCCACAAGGCGGGCACGCCGCCTGCAGGATGCCAATTGTCCCCGGGCTGCGGAGACAATTGGCACGGAGCCCCATGCGCGAGCAGATCGAATTGCTGGAACTGGACGCCAGCGGTATCCACTTCGCCGAATACCTCACCAGTCTGCCCCCCCAGGAAGTGCTGCAAGCCAAACTGCATGAAGCCATCGCCCGCTCACGCGCCCGGCTGGAAAGCCGTGGGGAGGACGCCTGATGGACGCGCAGCAGTTTTTGGCGGAATTCGTGCATATTGCGAATGCGCCGGGGGGTGTTCAGCAGCTCCGTGAAATGGTGTACCAGCTGGCCATTACAGGCACATTGACGTCTCAACTCGATACCGATGGCGATGCGCATGAGTTACTCGTCGATATCTCAACATTAAGGGATCGGCTAATTCGAGAAAAAACGTACAAGCGCCTGCCAAAGCTGGAGGCTGAAGCGCTTGATATACCGTCAGGCATAGAGCTCCCTGCCACATGGTGTTGGACACGCCTTCTTGACCTTGGCGAAATTAGCCCGCGAAACGATGCACCAGACGATGCTGCTGCTTCGTTTATCCCAATGAGCGGATTCTCAGAATTCCACATGGGGGCACTTGCACCAGAGGCTGAAAAATGGGGGCATATCAAGAAGGGCTTTACTCACTTCAGAAATGGCGATGTCGTCGTTGCCAAGATCACGCCATGTTTTGAGAACGGCAAGGCGGCGGTAATTGATGGCTTGGAGCACTGCATTGGCGCAGGCACGACCGAACTTCACGTATTCCGGCCGATTCACTCCGGCATATTACCGGGGTACATCTACCTGTTTTTGCGGTCGCCGTATTTCGCTATTGAAGGCGAAAAGAACATGACAGGCACCGCAGGCCAAAAGCGATTGTCCACGGAATATTTTGCGACCCGCGCCTTGCCGCTGCCACCGTCCACCGAGCAATCCCGCATCGTCGCCAAAGTCGATGAACTGATGGCCTTGTGCGACAAGCTGGAAGCACAGCAGCAGGCCCGCCGCAAACTGCAAAACAAGCTGCGCCAATCCACCCTGCAAGCCGTCGCCAGCGCCACCAGTCCGCACGAACTGCAAACCACCTGGTCGCGCCTGGCCGATAACTTCGGACGGCTATTTCATGCGCCAGAGGATGTCGTCGCATTCAAGGGGTTGATTCTTGATTTGGCTGTGTCTGGTGAGTTGCTAAACATTGAACATCGCCACTCCCCTACTGGTGCCGACTTGCTTGGTGCCATTGCAGCGAGACGTATCGAATGGTCACGGGAGTCGGTGGAGCAGGAGCAAAAAGAAGCTTTGGCGATGCTGAAAAAGCTCCGCACACAGCAAGTATTTATTCCCGACGCCACATTGCCTGAACATTGGGCTTGGGCTTCACTATTGCAGGTGTCACAAGCCGTTGTTGATTGCCACAACAAGACCGCGCCTTACGTCAGCGAAGGCATTCATCTCATCCGAACGACAGACATCCGCAATGGCCGGATGGATTTATCCAGTACAAGGAAGATTTCAGAGGAAACGTATGCCTACTGGGCTAGGCGTATGCCGCCAAGAGGTGGCGACATCTTCTTCACGCGAGAAGCGCCTATGGGTGAGGCTGCGATTGTCCCTGACGGAGAAAAGGTGTGCCTCGGGCAACGCTCGATGCTGATCCGGCTTTTCCCTGATCTATTCAGTAATCGCTTTCTCCTGTATGTCATTCAAAGCCCAAGTTTTCAAACTCGGATGATCGAAACCGCCATCGGCATGACGGTCAAGCATCTACGGGTTGGTGGCGTCGAAGATCTGGTTGTTCCGGTTCCACCCAAGGCCGAGCAAGATCGAATTGTTGCCATCGTTGATGGGCTTTTCCGTGTGTGCGACCACTACGCAGAACAACTTTCCCGAAAGCAGCGCATTGCAACCAACCTTGCCGCTAGCACGGTGTCCAGCCTCACCGGCATCGCCATCGAACTAGAAAAGGAACCCATGAAAGCCCCGCAAACCGAATTGGTCGCCCCGCTGCGCCTGGGCACCACCCCCGACATCAAGGCCCAGGCACCGCTGGCCACGATCCTGGCCCGCCACCACGGTGAAATGAGCGCCAAGGATTTGTGGCAGCGCTTCGGTGGCGAGATCGACGCGTTTTACGCGCAACTGAAAACCGAGGTGGCGCACGGCTGGATTCTGGAACCGGCGACAGCCGAGATGCGCGAAAAGCCCCTTGAGCCGGTGAGCGCCTGATATGCAGCTGCAGCGCATCCGCATCCCGGCCTTCCGCAATCTGCGCGATCTCGACATCGCCTTCGAGTCGCATTTGCAACCTGCTGCGGGCGCACCAGCGGATGCGCCACTCAAACCCATCCGCAGCCACGCACTGATCGGCCAGAACGGCACCGGCAAGTCGAACCTGATCGAAGCGCTGATCACCGTCTTTCGCGATGTCGATCTGGATCGTGAAGCGGCCTTCGACTACACGCTGGAGTACGGCATTCGCGGCCACGCGGTGCGCATCGAGGCGGATACCGCCAAGCAGAAGCGCCCCTATGTGTGGGTGGACGGCAAGGCCGAGTCGCAGGGCCATCTGCTGAAAAACCGCGAGCTGCTACCCGCCCACATCTTTGCCTATTACTCGGGCCGTAACGAACGCATCGAGGCCTTGTTTCAGGAGCACCAGCGCCGCTTCAACCAGCGCCAGGAAATCACCACCGACGAGGTGCTGTCTGAACAGCTGCTGGAGAACTTCACCGGCTCCGAGGCGGATATTCGCGCCGTCGAAGAAGCCAAGCGCCGCCGCGAGTCACGGCTGAAGCAAGCAGGCGACGACCGCCTGCGCCGCCTGTTCTACTGCCGTGGTGGGCACAGCCAGCTGGTGCTGCTGGCCTGTCTGCTGTCCGACGACCCGGTGTTTCAGAAGGTACTCAAGAACCTGCACATCGAGTCGCTGGAATCCGCACTGTTCGTATTGAAAGAGCCGCACCGCCTGCGCGAAAAGCGCCGCAATGGCAAGTTCGACGGCCAGGAACTCAACGAAGGCGATCCGCGTTTCTGGTATGCGCGTGGCAATGTGGTCAGCGAGTTTCTCGACAAGCTCTGGCAAGTGGCCTGGGCACCTATTGAGCAGGAAGCCACCAGGCAAATAGACTTCCGTGGCCGCAGCGAGAAACAGAAGCAGCTTTATCTGTTCGTACCCAGCCAGGACAAGCTCAAGCAACTCGGCGAACTGGTCGGCGGCACCGACAGCTTCTTCCGCTACGCCGAGGGCGCTTATATCGGCGACCTGATCGACGAAGTGCGCATCACCGTCAAGAAGCGCGACGAAAACGGCGGCAAGGTGAGTTTCACCCAGCTCTCCGAAGGCGAGCTGCAAATGCTCACCGTGCTGGGCCTGATGCGTATCACCCGCGAAGGCCACTGCCTGTTCCTGCTCGATGAGCCGGATACCCACCTGAACCCGATCTGGAAGCTGCGCTACTTCGATGACATCGAAGGCGTACTGGGCTCGGGCGACGGCGCGCCGGCGCAAGGTGAATCGCAAATTCTCATCACCACGCACGACCCGATGATGGTGGGCAGCCTGAAACGCGAGCAGGTGCATATCCTGCGCCGCGATGGTGCGCGCACGGTGGTGGATGTGCCTGACGAACACCCGCAAGGCATGGGTGTGACCGGGCTACTCAAGAGCGAGCTTTTCGGCCTCTCATCCACCCTGGACATCGAAACCGAGCGCCGCTTGTTCCGCCGCAATGAGTTGTTCGTGAAATCGCCGCGAACGCCCGAGGAAGATGCCGAGTTGAGCCGTCTGTCTGCCGAGCTGGCCGACCTCGGTTTTTCCACCGCCGACTTCCGTGACCCAGACTACGCGCTGTTCGTGCGCAAGATGGCGCAGCACCGCCGCTTTCGTAAACCTGTGCTCACGCCGAAGGAGCAAGCTGAGCAGGATGCGATTGCCGATTCCATCATCGACGAAATTCTGCGTGAGGAGGACGGCCAGTGATCTGGATCGATCTGGAGCACAAGCGGCCCACCGATACCGACATCCCGAATTGGAAGCCGTGGACACAAGCGCAATGGGATGCCTGGCTGGCGAAATCTGCCCAACTGGTGGCTGATTTGGCTGCCTTGGATGCGGCGGGCAAGCGTGATGAACGCAACGAACTGATCGACGCCAACAGCGCTCACTGGGGCGCCTTGAAGGCATGGCTTTTGGCTTTGTCGGCAGGAAAGTGCTGGTTTTCGGAGGTGCGCGAGCTGTACTCGCACTACGACGTGGAACACTTCCGTCCCAAGAAAGAGGCCAAGGCCCTGGATGCCAGCCTGCGCGATGGCTATTGGTGGCTGGCTTTCGATTACATGAATTTCCGCGTCTGCGGCAATGTCGGCAACCGGAAGAAAGGGGGCTGGTTTCCGCTCAAGGATGGCTCGCTGTGCTCCACGCATGCCCTGCAATGTGAAGAGTCTGAAACACGCTACCTGCTAGACCCTATTGATGACGATGATGTGGCATTGATTGCATTCGACGAAGAAGGCAAGATTATTCCCATGCCGGGCTCTTCGGTATGGGAGCAGGAACGAGTCAAAGAGACGGTCAAGCGGCTCAAGCTCAATGAGCATGCGCCGTTGGCAGAAGCCCGCCGCAAGGTGTGGCAGCAAGTGGACAGGTTGATCAACGACTTTACGCGGGCCAAAGCCCGTTGCAGCGATGGCAATAATCCGGCAGCCAAGGCGAAGCTGACCGAAGTTCGTGCACGCGTTCGTGAGATGACCAGCCCGGAGGCCGAACTGTCTGCAGTCGCTCGTTGGTGTGTGCTGTGGCGCAATGACCCACAGCTTTCCAAATTGGTGGCGTAGGGCTTTATATGACCAAGCTACCCATCAACCTCACCGACCTGCTGCGCCAGCGCACCGTTGAGGGCGAGCGCATCGAGTACAAGGCCGGGTGGAACCCGGACGCGATCATCCGCACCGTGTGCGCCTTTGCCAACGACTTCGAAAACCTCGGCGGCGGCTATGTGGTGATTGGGCAGGACTGCGATGCCAATGGACTGCCGGTGTTTCCTCCCGTGGGGCTGGCCGACAAGCAGCTCGACAAGATTCAACAGGTGTTGCTGGCGGCCTGCCAGTTGATCCAGCCGCCGTATTTCCCGGTGTTGAGCCTGGAGGTGGTGGAAGGCCGCAACCTGATCGTGCTGTGGGCGCCGGGCGGGCAGAACCGGCCCTATAAAGCGCCGGAAGCCATTACGGCGAAGCACAAGGCCTGGAAGTACTTTATCCGCAGGTACAGCAGCACGGTCGAAGCCAAGGGCGACACTGAGCAGGAGTTGCTGAGCCTGGCGGCCAAAGTGCCGTTCGACGACCGCTTCAACCCGTCGGCGCGCGTGGATGATCTTTCCAAACCGTTGATGCAGGGCTTTCTGGAAGAAGTGGGCAGCGCGCTGGCGGCAGATGCGCCCGGTTTGTCGGTGGAGGCATTGGCACGGCAGATGAATGTGGCGGGCGGCCCCACGGAGTCACCATGGCCCAAGAACGTGGGCCTTTTGTTTTTCAATGAAACACCGGAGCGCTTCTTTCCCGCTGTGCAGATTGATGTAGTCTGGTTCCCGGAAGGCGCGGGCGGTAGCCGTTTTGAGGAAAAGATTTTCAAAGGGCCGCTAGCACGCATGACGCGCGAGGCATTGCACTACATCCAGCGCAACTTCTTGCGCGAGACGGTCATCAAGCACCCGGATCGGGCCGAAGCCACACGGGTCTGGAACTTTCCCTACGCGGCCATGGAGGAAGCCTTGGTCAACGCGGTTTATCACCGATCCTACGAGGAGCGCGAGCCCATTGAGGTACGCATCAGCAACGAAGAATTGGCCATCCTGAGCTTCCCTGGCCCGGATCGTTCGATCCGACTGGAGGATTTTCAGGCCGGGCGGGCGGTGAGCCGGCGCTACCGCAACCGGCGCATTGGCGAGTTCCTGAAAGAGCTGGAGATGACGGAAGGGCGTTCCACCGGCATCCCCAAAATTCTGAAGGAAATGGCGGCGAACGGATCTCCCGCGCCGGTGTTCGAGACGGACGACGATCGGCTTTCGTTCGTGATCCGGCTGCCACGGCATCCTTTGTCCCTTATCCCGGCAGCGGGCACCGGTGGAGCCACCACGCAAGTCACCACGCAAGTCACCACGCAAGTCGGAATGCTGCTGTTGCGGCTGCAAGGCGAAATGACCCGGCAAGCCATTCAGGATGCACTGGGGCTGACCAACAGGGAGCACTTTCGCAAGACTTATTTGGCTCCTGCGCTGGAACAGGGCGTGATAGAGATGACCCTGCCCGACAAGCCGCGCAGCAGCAACCAGCGCTATCGCCAAACAGCCCTGGGACGTTCTTGGTTGGAACGGCATCCAGGCGCCGACACAGGTTGATAGCTGCGGGGCCACCCGCAACCTGACGCTTCCCATAACAACACTCAATTTCCCCACGCGTGGGTTGGAGGCTCACCCCAGCTCTGGCAGCTCAATCACCGCACGCCAGGGCACGCCGTCCAGCGCCTCGTAGTGCGCCACCACCAGGGCGCGGTCGGGCGCCTGCGCCGTGTCGGCCAGCGCCTGGCACAGGTAGCGTATCGAGGCGCGGTCCAGTCCGGCCACAGGTTCGTCGATGAGTGTGAGCGGCGCCCCCGAGGCCAGGGCGGCGGCCATCAGCACCTTGCGGCGGGTGCCGGTGGAGAGCATGTAAAAGCCCTTGTCCAGGTGCGGGTGCAGATCAAAGCCGTCCAGGTGCGTGGCCAGCGCCGGTGCGTTCCATTCGGAGTATTGCGCGGGCAGGCCTTGCAGCCAGGCCCGCACGATCAGTGCGTCCATGGCGGGCGAGCGCGGGTCGGCCCAGAACACCTGGCGGCGGTAGGCCTGCGGCGCATCGGCCAGGACCACCTGCCCCAAGCGCAGGCTACCCGCGTTGGGCGGCAGCTCTGCGGCCAGCAGGCGCAACAGCGTGGTCTTGCCACTGCTTTCGCCACCACACACCAGCGTGGCGCCCGCACCCACGCAGGCGCTCCAGTCCAAAAACACCGGCCTGCCCGGATGGCTGAAGGTCAGGCCCTGCACCTGCAGCAGGGCGCTTGCGTTGTTCATGCTCATGTTTCCTGTTCTGTGTGTGGGCCGGGCGCACAATGCCGCGCATGGCCCTGCACTACCTCGATTTTGACTACAGCGAAGACGACGATGGCAATGGCACCTGGGACGCCATGGCGTCGGTCACGCCCATCCACCTGAGCGCTCTGCTGGCCGAGGTGGCCGAGGTGCTGCGCTGGGCGCACCGCGATTTTGGCGGCAGGCCCGCGCCGCTGGACGAAGGCGGCGACTGGGACTGGGCGCTGCACAGCCTGCACGAAGAAGGCGCTGCTCCGTGCGCACTGCACTACGACGCGGCCAGCGCCAGCGTGGTGCTGACCCCCGCCAGCCCCCTGCCCGCACGGCTGACGCTGACGCTCACACTGTGCGGCACGGCAGCCTTTGGCCAGGCGCTGCGGGCGCGCTTCGCGGTCTGACGCTGTTTGCCGCGCTGTCTCGTGCGAGACAGCACACCAGAAGTTCCAACGGAAAACCCTTAGCGACAAGCCGGGAGGCCGCCGCTATATACCATGCACCAACCGCATCACACAAGGAGACGGTAGCGTGCAGATTCTGCAGTTGATGATCAGCGGCGTGGCGCAGGGGTGCATCTATGGCCTCATCGCGCTGGGCTTTGTGCTGATCTACAAGGGCACCGAAACGGTGAGCTTTGCCCAGGGTGAATTGATGATGCTGGGCGCCTTTCTGGGCCTGGCCTGCATGACGCTGATGGGCTTTCCGTTCTGGCTGGCCGTGCCCAGTGCCATTGCGGCCATGGCCGTCGTGGGCATGGGGCTGGAGCGGGTGGTGATCCGCCCCATCCTGGGCCAACCGGCGTTCTCCATCGTGATGCTGACCATTGGCGTGGGCTACACGGCGCGCGGGCTTATCACCATGATCCCCGGCATTGGCACCGAGACCTATGTGCTGCCCGTGCCCTACAAGGACGAGATCTGGGCGGTGGGCAGCCTGGTGGTGAACGTGGAGCAGTTCGTCATCATTGCCGCCACGGCCGTGCTGTGCGTGCTGCTGTATGCGCTGTTCCGTTTCACCAAGCTGGGCATTGCGATGCAGGCCTCGTCGCAAAACCAGTTGGCGGCCTATTACATGGGCATTCCGGTGCAAAGGCTCAATGGCCTGGTGTGGGCACTGGCGGCTGCGGTCGCCGCCATCGCGGGCCTGCTGCTGGCACCCATTACCTTTGTGCACGCCAACATGGGGTTCATCGGGCTCAAGGCCTTTCCGGCCGCCGTGGTAGGGGGCTTTGGCAGCCTGCCGGGCGCCATCGTGGGCGGGCTGGTGATCGGGCTGGTGGAGTCCTTTGCGGGCTTTTACCTGCCCGACGGCATCAAGGACGTGGCCGCCTATGTGGTGGTGCTCATCATGCTGATGGTCAGGCCCAACGGGCTGTTTGGCGAGAAGCTGCGCAAGAAAGTCTGACCCCCACACACCATGCGTTTCATTTTCAAAACCGACTACCGCCAGGACATCCGCCTAGCCAAGCACCCCGGCCATGTGTTCTGGTACGGCCTGCTGTCGCTGCTGCTGCTGGCAGCGCCCTGGCTGCTGGCCGAATACTGGCTGGCACAACTGACCTTTGTGCTCATCTATGCCATCGCCGGGTTGGGGCTGATGCTGCTGGCAGGCTTTACCGGCCAGTTCTCGCTGGGCCATGCGGCCTTTCTGGGCGTGGGGGCCTACACGCAGGCCGTGCTGCTGGCGGCGGGCTGGCCGTTCTTGCTGGCGCTGGCCTGTGCGGCGGGGCTGTCTGCCGCCGTGGGCGTGGTGGTGGGTTTGCCCGCGCTGCGCGTCAAGGGCATCTACCTGGGCATGGCCACGCTGGCGTTTGGTTTCATCGTCGAGGAGGTGCTGGCACGCTGGGAGTCGGTGACCGGGGGCAACGCGGGCCTGCACGTCAAGGCACCTCAGATCATGGGCTGGTCGCTCTCGGGTGGGGAGACGTTCTACTTCCTTTGCCTGTGCATCACCGTGCTGGCCACGCTGGGCCTGCTGAACCTGCTGCGTTCGCCCACGGGGCGGGCCTTTGTGGCCATCCGCGATTCGGAGATCTCGGCGCAGAGCATGGGCATCCACCTGGCGCACTACAAGACGCTGTCGTTTGCGCTGTCTGCGGCGCTGGCGGGCGTGGCGGGGGCACTGTATGCGCACAAGCTGCAGTTCATCTCGCCCGATCAGTTCAACATCCTGCAGTCCATCGACCTGCTGCTGATGATCGTGATCGGCGGCCTGGGCTCGGTGCATGGCGTGTTCCTGGGGGCACTGTTCCTGATCTCCATGCCGCAGGCAATTGCCATGGTCAAGGACTACCTGCCTGCCGCCATCGGCCAGGCGCCGGGCCTGCAGGCGGCCGTGTACGGCCTGGTGCTGATTGCCTTTGTGCTGTTCGAGCCCATGGGCCTGTACGGCCGCTGGCTCAAGGTGCGCACCTGGTTGCAGTTGTTCCCGTTCTACCGCAAGGGCATGTTCAAGCGGCAGAAGTCTTTCCAAAAATCGGATCGCCTCAAATGACGGATGTTCTTCTCAAAGCCAACGATCTGAGCGTGCGCTTTGGCGGCGTGCTGGCCGTCAACCAGGTGAGCTTCGAGGTGCGCAAGGGCGAGGTGTTCACGCTCATCGGTCCCAATGGCGCGGGCAAGACCACGGTGTTCAACCTCATCAGCCGCATCTACCAGCCCACCACGGGCGAGATCTGGTTCGAGGACCGCAAGCTCACCGCCGAGCCTGCGCACGCGATTGCGGCTCTGGGCATTGCGCGCACCTTCCAGAACATCGAACTGTTCGAGCACGCAACCGTGCTGCACAACCTGTTGATCGGGCGCCACACGCACCGACGCACAGGCTTTGTGCACGACCTGTTCTTCACCCGCACCGCCCGCGAGGCAGAACTGCACTCGCGCCTGAAGGCCGAGGAGGTCATCGACCTGCTCAACCTGCAGCACTACCGCGACACCATGGTGGCCGGCCTGCCCTACGGCGTGCGCAAGGTGGTGGAACTGGCACGTGCGCTGTGCACTGAACCCAAGCTGCTGCTGCTGGACGAGCCGTCCAGCGGCCTGAACGTGGAGGAAACCGACGACATGGCGTTCTGGATCCAGGACATCCAGCAGGAGCTGGGCATCACGGTGCTGATGGTGGAGCACGACATGTCGCTGGTGTCCAAGGTATCGGACCGCGTTCTGGCCATGAACCAAGGCGAGGTGCTGGCCATGGGCACACCGCGCGAGGTGCAAACCAACCCCGCGGTGGTGGAGGCCTACCTGGGCACGGTGGACGATGTGTCTTCGCTGCGGAGGGCCGCATGAGCACGCTGACCGAACGCGACGACAGCGCCCAGCCCCCCATGCTGCGGTTGCTGAACGTGGAGAGCGCCTATGGCCCGATCAAGGCCATCCGTGGCGTGAGCCTGAAGGTGCGGCGCGGAGAGATCGCCACCGTGCTGGGCTCGAACGGAGCAGGCAAGACCACCATCCTCAAGACCATTTCGGGCATTCTGGACCCGCGCAAGGGCTCGGTGGAGTTCCAGGGCAAGGACATCACCGCACTGGACCCGGCGCTCATCGTGCAGCAGGGCCTGTCGCATGTGCCCGAGGGGCGCGAGGTGTTTCCCCTGCTGTCGGTGCACGACAACCTGCTGATGGGCGCCTACACCCGCAAGGACCGGGACGGCGTGGCGCGCGACATGGAGATGGTCTATGGCTACTTCCCCATCCTGCGCGAGCGCGCGCAGCAGGACGCAGGGCTGCTGTCCGGCGGGCAGCAACAGATGCTGGCCATCAGCCGCGCGCTCATGGCCAACCCCGACCTGATCCTGCTGGACGAACCCAGCCTGGGCCTGAGTCCGAAGTTGACCAAGGAAATCTTCGAGATCGTGGTGCGCATCAACCGCGAGCGCGGCACCACCATCCTGCTGGTGGAGCAGAACGCCAACATGGCGCTCAATGCCTCGGACTACGGCTATGTGCTGGAGAACGGGCGCATCGTGATGGAAGACACCTGTGCCCGCCTGCGCGAGAAGGAGGACATCAAGGAGTTCTACCTCGGCATGAAGGAAACCGGCGTGCGCGGCGAGCGACGCTGGAAGAAGAAGAAAACCTGGCGGTAAAGCTATGAGCAATCTGTGGGACTTGAGCCAAATCCAGCCCGGCCGCGCCGACGTGGTGCCCGGTGACACCATCCCCGCCCTGTTCTGGAACGCGGTGCGCCAGCGCGGCGACCGGGTGTGGCTGCGGCAAAAGGAGCTGGGCATCTGGAAGAGCTGGACCTGGATGCAAACCGCCGAGGCCGTGCGCGAGATCGCCGCCGGCCTGCAGGCCCTGGGCCTGCAGCGCGGCCAAACGGCCTCCATATTGGCCAACACAGTGGTCGAATGGGTACTGGCCGACCTGGCCGTATTGAGCTGTGGCGCGGTGTCCAACGGCATCTACCCCACCGACGCAGCCTCCCAGGTGCAGTACCTGTGCGAAGACTCGTCCACCCGCATCTTGTTTGCCGAGGACGACGAGCAGCTCGACAAGGCGCTGGAAGTGCGCGAGCAGCTCCCGCTGCTGCAAAAGATCGTGGTGTTCGACATGAAGGGGCTGCGTGATCTGGACGACCCGGACGTGATGTCGCTCGACGCCCTGCGCGCGCTCGGCAGGCAATGGCTCGCAGAGCACCCCGACTGCGTGGAGCGCAGCAGCGCCGCCTGCGAGCCCGAGGACCTGGCCATACTGGTCTATACCTCGGGCACCACGGGCAAGCCCAAGGGCGCCATGCACAGCCACCGGGGCCTGGTCTATACCGCACGCGGTTTCAACACACTGGTGGCACAGGACGAGAACGACGAGCGCATGTGCTTTCTGCCGCTGTGCCACATTGCCGAACGCATGGGGGGCGAGTACTTTGCGCTCTACACCGGCTCGCGGCTCAACTTTGTGGAGAACCCCGAGACCATTCCCGAGAACGTGCGCGAGATTGCGCCCACGGTGTTCACTGCCGTGCCGCGTGTGTGGGAAAAGTTCTATTCCGGCGTGATGATCGCGCTCAAGGAATCGAGCGCGCTGCAGCGCGCCGCCTACGCCTGGAGCATTGGCGTGGGCACCACCATTGCCGACAAGGTGCTGGCCGGTCAGCCCGTGGGCCTGGGGCTCAAGTTGCGCTTTGCGCTGGCCCGCTGGCTGGCGCTGAACAACGCGCGCAAGCTCATCGGCATCCACCGTGCGCGCTTTCTGGTAACGGGCGCAGCGCCCATCTCACCCGAGCTGATCAAGTGGTACCTGGCGCTGGGCGTGCCCATGCTGGAGGTCTGGGGCATGACCGAGACCTGCGGCGCCTCTACCGGCGTGCCTGCCACACGCATCAAGCCCGGCAGCATTGGGCCAGCGGCAGCGTTCAACGAGGTGCGGCTGGACCCGGCCACGGGTGAAATCCTGGTGCGCGGCCCCAACGTGTTCATGGGCTACCTGAACCTGCCAGAGAAGACGGCCGAAACCATCGACCAGGAGGGCTGGCTGCACACGGGCGACGTGGGTGTGGTGGACGAGGATGGGTTCTTTCGCATCACCGACCGCATGAAGGACATCATCATCACCGCCGGGGGCAAGAACATCACCCCCAGCGAGCTGGAGAACGAGCTCAAGTTCTCGCCCTACATCACCGATGCAGTGGTGATTGGCGACAAGCGCGCCTACCTCACGGTGATCATCATGATCGACCAGGAAAACGTGGAGAAGTTTGCCCAGGATGCGGACATACCCTTCAGTAATTACGCCAGTTTGACGCGCGCCCCTGAGGTGCAAGAATTGATCCAGAAAGAGATCGACCGGGTGAACCAGAAGTTTGCCCGCGTCGAGCAGATCAAGAAATTCTACCTGCTCGACACCCAGCTCACGGCGGAGGACGAAGAACTCACCCCGACCATGAAGCTCAAACGCAAGCTGGTTGAAAAGAAATACGCGGCGCAGATCGAGGCCATGTATTGACCCTTATCCATCACAACAAAGGAGACAAGGCATGAAGTTCAAGAACACCCGGCTGCTCTCGGCGCTGGCCTGCGCCATGGCATTGGCAGCCCCCACCGCGCAAGCCCAGGAAAGCCAGGGCGTGAGCAAGACGGAAATCACCCTCGGCTCCATCCAGGACCTGTCCGGTCCGCTGGCGGGCTTTGGCAAGCAGTTGCGCAACGGCATGATGCTGCGCGTGAACGAAGTCAACGAGCAGGGCGGCGTGCATGGCCGCAAGATCAACCTGCTGGTCGAGGACTCGGGCTACGACCCCAAGAAGGCCGTGCTGGCCGCACAAAAGCTAGTCAACCAGAACAAGATTTTCATGATGGTGGGCCACCTGGGCACGGCCCAGAACCTGGCCGCCATGCCGGTGCAGTTCGAGAAGAACGTGATCAACTTCTTCCCCGTGACGGCAGCGCGGGAAATGTACGAGCCCTTCCACAAGCTCAAGTACGCCTTTGCAGCGACCTATTACGACCAGATGAAGGCCGCCGTGCCCAAGCTGGTCAAGGAAAAAGGGGCCAAGAAGGTCTGCTCCATGTACCAGGACGATGAGTTCGGCCTGGAGGTGCAGCGCGGCGCCGAAGACGGCCTCAAGTCCCTTGGCGTGACCATGGTGGAGAAGACCACCTTCAAGCGTGGCGCCACCGATTTCTCGTCGCAGATGGCCAAGCTCAAGGCCGCCGAGTGCGACATGGTGGTGCTGGGCACCATCATTCGCGAGACCATCGGCGGCATCGGCACCGCACGCAAGCTGGGCTACAACCCGGTGTTCCTGGGCTCCAGCGCCGCCTACACCGACCTGATCCACAAGCTGGGAGGCAAGGCCATGGACGGGCTCTACGCCACCATGACGGTGCAGAACCCCTACCTGGACGACGCATCGCAGCCCATCCGCTTCTGGGCCAACAAATACAAGACGGCCTTCAACGAAGACCCGGCAGTGTTCTCCGTCTATGGCTACCTGGCGATCGACAGCTTCATCCGCGCCGCTCAAAAGGCCGGCCCGAACCTGAGCACCGACAGCTTCATCAAGTCCATGGACACGATGGAGATTCCGCGCGACATCTTCGGCAGCTCGGTACAGAAGTTCGGCCCGCAAAAGCGCCTGGGCAGCAACCTGTCGCGCCTGTCGCAGTTGCATGACGGTCGCTGGACCATCGTGTCGAACTACATCACGGAGTAAACAGCCCCAGCCGCCCTATTCCAGCGGCCCGCTCCCCAGCAAAAACGCCCGGCATGCCGGGCGTTTTTACTGGGGAGCGGGGCTGGGGTCAGGCGTTGTGCCAGATGACCTTCTTGCCGGAGTTCTCCCAACGCTCATAGTTGGCGGCGTACACGTCCTCGATGCGGTTGCGCTTGACCTTGAAGGTCGGCGTGATGAGGTCGTTGTCCACGGTCCAGGGCGTGGTGACCACGACGATGCACTGCAACTGCTCATGGGGGTCGAGCCCCACGTTGATCTGCTTGAGGTGCTGCTGCAGCGACGCCTCCAGCTTGCTGCGGTATCCCGCATCGGCCGCCTGTGCTGCGGCTTCGGCACCCAGCATGACAATGCCCAACGGCTGCCCCAGATTGGCCCCGGTGACCACGCAGGCTTCCACGGCCTCATGCGCACCCAGCTTGTCCTCGATGGGCGCAGGCGCCACGTACTTGCCCTTGGCGGTCTTGAACAAATCCTTGACGCGGCCCGTGATGTGCAGGCAGCCTTCGGCGTCAATGCGACCCTTGTCGCCCGTCTTGAGCCACCCATCGGCAGTGAACGTGGCGCTGCTGAGTTCGGGCTCCTTGTAATAGCCCAGCATCAGGGCCGGGCTGCGCATTTGAACCTCTCCGGTCTGCGGGTCGATGCGGTGCTCCACCCCATCGTACACCGGCCCCACACTGCCCTGTTGGTTCTTGCCGGGGATGGTGAGGTGTGAGACAGCGAGGTTCTCGGTCATGCCGTAGCCCTCGTTGATGTGCAGGCCAAGGCGGCTGTACCACTCCAGCAGGGCCAGCGGCATGGGCGCTGCGCCACCGGCCGCCACGCGGCACTGGTCCAGCCCCAGGGCCTTTTGCACCTTGCGCCGCACCAGCCCGCCAATCAGTGGCAGCGACAGCAGGCGCTGGAGCTTTTGCTCCGGCATCTTGTGGTGAATGCCCTGCTGAAACTTGACCCACAGGCGCGGGACCGAGAAGAAGATCGTGGGCCGGGCACGCTGCAGGTCAGCCGCGAAGGTGTCGAGCGACTCGGCAAAGTACACATGCATGCCCGTGCGCAGCCAGCCATGCTCGACCAGCACCCGCTCCACCACGTGCGCCAGCGGCAGGTACGACAGCATGCGGTCTTGCTCGTTCATCGCAATGCGCTGAATGCCTGCGCCCAGCGCCCAGGCAAAGTTGCCAAAGGTGTGCATCACCCCCTTGGGCATGCCTGTGGTGCCGGAGGTGTAGATCAGGGTGGCCAGTTCGTCGGCACCGCGCGTGGGCTGCCCTTGCAGGGGTTGCGTGCCGGCACAGATGGCGTCCCAGCCCTTGTAGTTCTTGATGGCGTCGGCGGGCGACAGCGGATAGCTGATGCAGGGCATGCCCTCGGGCACACCGGGCTTCATGCCTTCCCAGCCGTCGAGCTTGCCGATAAAGCAGGCTTTGGCCTCGCTGTGCGTGAGGATCTGGCGCACCGTATCGTGCGCCAGTGTGGGATACAGCGGAACAGACACATAGCCGGCCATCCAGATGGCCAGGTCACTCATCAACCACCAGGCACAGTTCTTGGACAGGATGGCCACGCGCGAACCAGGCTCCCAGCCCTGTGCCTGCAGATAGGCCGCCATACGGCGCACTTGTTCACCCACCTGCGCCCAGGTGAAATCCTGAACTGCGGCGCCGCCCATGGGCTGCGTCAGGGCCACGCGCGTGGGCGCCGTGGTTTCCCAGTGGTACAAGCGCTGGAGGGCCAGGGATGCGGGGGGGACATTGCTCATGGACGGCTGACTCCTATCGACATCAAAAAAAGAGGTGTCCTACAGGTGACACCTCGCTGCGGTCCAGTATAGATTTGCCGTTTTCAGATTGATGGGGCCAGCGCTCTAAAGGAACTAGCGATTTACCCTCATTGCGGCAGCAGATACTGCATGTCAACGTGGCGCTTCGGTAACCAAAAAAAACCCTGGGCTCGCGACCGATACTCGCTCAGTAGTTACCCTGATTGCTATCAAATATGTAGCATCAAATCCAGGTTGAAAGAGCCTTGCAAAGCGTCACGCAACCGTCAGACTCGGTTGATGACGCTCCGTAGAATGGCGCCCGTATTCCAGAAGCGCCCCTGCGTATTGTCGATCAGACGGGGCGCTGTGTTCTGAATGTCTATTGATGATGGGAGACTCCATGCAGGCTTTACTCAGGTTCTCAAGAGGAGTGGACTGGCTCAGCGCCCAGATCGGCAAATACGTCGTCTGGCTGATCCTCGCGTCCACGGTGATCAGCGCGCTCAACGCCGTGGTGCGCAAAGCGCTCAACACCAGTTCGAATGCATTTTTGGAGGTGCAGTGGTATCTGTTCGCGGCATCGTTCCTGATTGCCGCGGGCTACACCTTGCTCAACGGTGAACACGTGAAGATCGATGTGGTCACCAGCCGCCTGTCCAAACGCGCGCAGATCGGTATCGACATTTTTGGTTTTGTCTGCTTCCTCACGCCCATGTGCGTGGCGGTGCTGTGGTACAGCATTCCCTTCTTCCTGCGCGCCTATGCGTCGGGCGAGATGTCGAACAACGCCGGCGGCCTGATCCGCTGGCCCGTGTACCTGGTGTTGCCGCTGGGTTTTGGCTTGTTGCTGCTCCAGGGCTGGTCTGAACTCATCAAGCGCATCGCGTTCCTGCAAGGCCTGATCGAAGACCCGACCGTCAAGAAACAGGAAAAGACGGCCGAGGAAGAGCTCGCCGAGTCCATCCGCCGCCTGGCTGAAGCCGCCGGCAACAAGAACTGAGCGGGGCACACACCATGGAATTCATTGCTCACAACCTCGCCCCGATCATGTTCGCGGGGCTCATCGTCTTCCTGCTGATGGGCTTTCCCGTGGCTTTCAGCCTTGGGGCCTGCGGTCTGTTCTTCGCCTTCATCGGCATCGAGCTGAATGTGCTGCCCGAAGCCTTGATGCAGGCATTGCCGTTGCGCATCTTCGGCATCATGCAGAACGACACGCTCTTGGCCATTCCGTTCTTCACGCTCATGGGACTGATCCTTGAGCGCTCGGGAATGGCCGAAGACCTGCTGGAAACCATTGGCCAGCTCTTCGGCCCCGTGCGCGGTGGTCTGGCGCTCGCCGTGATCTTTGTGGGAACGCTGCTGGCAGCCACTACCGGGGTGGTGGCCGCATCGGTCATCTCCATGGGCCTGATCTCCCTGCCCATCATGCTGCGCTATGGCTACGACCGACGTCTGGCTGCTGGCGTGATTGCAGCCTCGGGCACTCTCGCGCAGATCATTCCACCCTCCTTGGTGCTGATCATTCTGGCCGACCAGTTGGGCCGCTCGGTGGGCGACATGTACAAGGGCGCTTTTGTGCCTGGCTTGATGCTGTGCGGCTTCTATGCGCTGTATGTCATCCTGATCGCCATCTTCAAGCCCCAGTGGGCTCCTGCGCTCCCCCCCGAAGCGCGCACGCTCAAAGAAGACAACGGCGACACCGGCCTGCCTTCGCTGCTGGTGCTCACGACACTGTGTACTGCGGCATCGGTCTATGTGGGCAAGAACATGGCCGCGCTGCACACCTGGTGGACCGGTGAAGCCGTGGAGAAGGTGGCCCTCGATGAAACCATCGTCGTTGCCATGTGCTTCGGCGTGGCCCTGGCCTTCATCGCAGCCAGCGTCAACAGGATCACCCGCATGGGCCTGCTGTCGCGCATGGCTGAGCGCGTGACCTTCGTGCTGATTCCGCCGCTGCTGCTGATCTTCCTGGTGCTGGGCACCATCTTCCTGGGTGTGGCCACCCCCACCGAAGGTGGCGCGATGGGTGCCATGGGCGCCATCATCATTGCGTTCCTGCGCCGCCGTTTGAGCTTTGACCTGCTCAAGCAGGCTGTAACCACCACCACCAAACTGTCCTGCTTTGTGGTGTTCATCCTGGTGGGTGCAACCATGTTCGGCCTCACGTTCCAGGGCGTGGATGGCCCCATCTGGGTGGAACACCTGCTGACCGGCCTGCCCGGTGGCCAACTGGGCTTCCTGATCGTGGTGAACATCATGATCTTCTTCCTGGCGTTCTTCCTGGACTTCTTTGAGCTGTCCTTCATCGTGGTGCCACTGCTCGCACCCGTGGCACAGAAACTGGGCATCGACCTGATCTGGTTTGGCGTGCTGCTGGGCGTGAACATGCAGACTTCGTTCATGCACCCGCCTTTCGGCTTTGCGCTGTTCTATTTGCGCAGTGTGGCTCCGGCGAAGGAGTACCAGGACAGGATCACCAAGAAGATGATCCCGCCCGTCACCACCATGCAGATCTACTGGGGCGCCGTCCCGTTCGTGGTGATTCAGCTCATCATGGTGGGCTTGATCATTGCCTTCCCGGGCATTGTGTCCAGCGGCCTGGACAAGCAAGAGGTGTACGACCTGGACAAGGTGCGGATGGAAATGGAAGCCGCCTTGCCCGATGTGCCTGCCCCGGACTTCGTAGATCCCGCATCGGACGCAGAAGGTGCACCTGCAGAAGGCGAGGAAGGCGCGGCCGACGACCCGCTCAAGGCCTTGCAGGACTCGCTCGACAAGGACGGCGACAAGAAGCCCTGAGCACCCCAGTGGTCGCCGGGAAAAAGCCCGGCCCGCACTGATCGGGATAGGGGGGAGCCAACTGACTCCACCCCTCCCACACCACCCGGCATGCGGGTCCGCACCGGGCGGTTGCAATGGTTGAGGTCGTCGGGCCGGTGACTACCCAGCCCACTGCCCAGGTCTGCCGTGTCCCGGTTCGGCGGAATTGATTCCTCGCTGCCACGGCCTTTCGGGCTTCACCCTATCCACCGTTCTGGCGAGCTTCGCTGACGCGAACATCTGAGGCGCTTCTCTTCCGATAACCAGGGCGGCTCACCCTCCCACTGCTTCGGTCCTTCGCCGTTTTGCTTCCGGCTTTATCAGCCTCGCGACTCCAGCTACTACGACCTCTGCTGACTTCTCGCTCCGGCACAGCCGTCGCCCTTTGGCTTCGCCGCTGCTTCGCAGAACAGGCATGAGGCGAGATATCCCCAGGTAAGAACGCACTCCTTCACTGCACAGCCGCCGGATCTACGCCGCCTGACCCTTGATCACGAGAGCTTCGCGGTTTCTGGCCCGCTCGCCCTGGTCGGCACCGCCTTCTATCCGGTTCGTGTTCCTCGGCTCGCAGCTTCGCTCCACGCTTCCTCCCCACACTCGGTCGCCCTCATGCAGTTGCGCTTCGCTTCGTTCGCTGTGATCAACTCACGGGAGGACTTGCACCTCCAAGAGTGCGCCCATGCTGGGCGCACCAAACGAAAGCCACCCTACGGGGTGGCTTTTTTATTGAGGCGGTAAACCATGCAAAGCGAGCTTCATCGTCACCCAGCCCACCGCTGCAAGACTGCTCATGCGTAACTGGGGCTTACCACGACCGATGATGTGACGCAGCCACCCCACTTACGGAAATGGGAGAAACAAAAAAGCCACCTGATACCGAAGCATCAGATGGCTTGTTGCCAAGGCGCCCTGGAGGGCGCCAGGGACTCAGATCAGTGGAACTGCTCTTCTTCGGTGGAGCCGGTCAGGGCCTTCACGCTGGAAGAACCGCCCTGGATCACGGTGGTCACGTCGTCGAAGTAGCCTGCGCCCACTTCCTGCTGGTGCGACACGAAGGTGTAGCCCTTGTCACGTGCTGCGAACTCGGGCTCTTGCACCATGTTGACGTAGTGCTTCATGCCTTCGCCACGGGCGTAGGCGTGGGCAAACTGGAAGGTGTTGAACCAGTTGATGTGGATACCGGCCAGCGTGATGAACTGGTACTTGTAGCCCAGTGCGGACAGCTCTTCCTGGAAGGCTGCGATCTGCGAGTCGTTGAGGTTCTTCTTCCAGTTGAAGGAAGGCGAGCAGTTGTACGACAGCAGCTTGCCGGGGCATGCAGCGTGCACGGCCTGGGCGAATTCGCGGGCAAAGCCGATGTCGGGCACGCCGGTCTCGCACCACACCAGGTCGGCGTAGGGAGCGTAGGCCACGCCGCGGCTGATGGCTTGCTCCAGGCCGTTCTTGACGCGGTAGAAGCCTTCTTGCGTGCGCTCGCCGGTCAGGAAGGGCTTGTCGTTCGCGTCGTAGTCGCTGGTCAGCAGGTTGGCGGCTTCAGCGTCGGTGCGGGCCAGAACGATGGTGGGCACGCCCATCACGTCGGCAGCAAAACGCGCAGCGATCAGCTTTTCGATGGCTTCCTGCGTGGGCACCAGCACCTTGCCACCCATGTGGCCGCACTTCTTGACGGCTGCAAGCTGGTCTTCGAAGTGAACGCCAGCAGCACCTGCGGCGATCATGTTCTTCATCAGTTCAAAGGCGTTGAGCACGCCACCGAAACCGGCTTCTGCGTCTGCCACGATGGGCAGGAAGTAGTCCACGAAGTTCTCGTCGCCGGGGTTGATGCCACGGCCCCACTGGATTTCGTCGGCGCGCTTGAACGTGTTGTTGATGCGGCGCACCATGGTGGGCACCGAGTCGTAGGCGTACAGCGACTGGTCGGGGTACATGGTTTCGCTGGTGTTGCCGTCGGCGGCCACTTGCCAGCCCGACAGGTACACGGCTTCCAGACCTGCCTTGGCCTGCTGCATGGCCTGGCCCGCGGTGATGGCGCCGAAGGCGTTGACGTAGCCCTTCTTGGCGCCGCCGTTGACCTTGGCCCACAGCTTCTCGGCACCGTTCTTGGCCAGCGTGTACTCAGGCTGCATGCTGCCGCGCAGGCGCACCACGTCGGCGGCGCTGTAGCCGCGCTTGACGAGCTTCCAACGGGGGTTTTCGGCCCAGTCTTTTTCCAGGGCAGCGATCTGCTGTTCGCGGGTCAGGGTCTTGTTGGTCATGGGAAGTCACTCCATTGGTTGATTGAAAAACGGGAGCCAGGTGGGCTGGCGATCCATGGCGATACTTTAAGTCTTCTATAAGACTTGCGCAACATCTTATGTCTTATACAAGACATATTTTTATGCATTGCAAATCAATGACTTGCGCGCTTCGTTTCTTAATATGAAACGTGATTTTCCATATTGGAAACATGATGCGCGCCACGACGCGGCAATTCCCGCAATGCGGAAAGAAAGATTCGCCATATGAAAATGCATCGACTGCGGGAACGGCACAGAACCGCCGCGTGCTTGAGGCATGATGCTCGCTCTTTGTGACCACCGCACCATGACTCGCTCTGCCATCGCGCCCCCCAGCCTGCCCATTGCCTATGCCTGCCTTGCACTGAGCATGTCCCTGGTGGGCAGCTACGTGGCCTTGTCCAAACCCTTGGCGGCCGTGCTTCCGGTGTTCTTGTTGGCATGGCTGCGCTTTGGGATTGGCACGGTGGCCATGCTGCATTGGCTGCGCAAGCCCGCCGAGGAACCGGCGCTGAGCCCGCGCACCCGGGGGCTGTTGTTCCTGGAGTCTTTGCTGGGGAATTTTCTGTTCACCGTGTGCATGATCTACGGTGTGAGCCTGACCAGCGCCGTCACGGCCGGGGTCATCATGGCGGGCATTCCGGCCGCTGTGGCGCTGATGAGTTGGGCGTTTCTGCGCGAACGCATTGCACCGCGCACCTGGTTTGCCGTGGCCTTGGCGGTGGCAGGCATCGCCTTGTTCTCGCTATCAAAAGGTGAGCACTCAGCGCACGCTGGTATTGCCCTGGAGCCAGAAAACACCCAAAATTCTATCTGGCTGGGCTATCTGTTGCTGCTGGGCGCCGTGGTGTGCGAGGCGGCGTACTCGGTGATTGGCAAGAAGCTGACTGGAACCCTGGGACCCAGGCGCATCACCTCACTCATCAATCTGTGGGGGTTTGCGCTGTCCACCCCGCTGGGGCTGTACTACGCATGGCAGTTTGACTTTGCCAGCGTGGGCCCAGGCATCTGGCTGCTGCTGCTGTTTTACGCCCTGGCCGCCTGCATGTGGACGGTGTGGCTGTGGATGACGGGCCTGAGGGCGGTGCCTGCGGCACAAGGCGGGGTGTTCACGGTGTTTTTGCCGCTCAGTGCCACGTTGGTGGGCGTGGTGGTGCTGAGCGAGCGGCTGAGCGGCCTGCAGTGGCTGGCCTTTGGCATTGCCCTGGCCAGCGTGGTGCTGGCCACCCTGCCCTCGCGCCTGGCACGGCGCGTGGGCTCAGGCCAATGAGGTGGCGCTGACGACGATGCCGTCGGCGTCGGCATAGAGCCAGTCGCCGGGCTGCACGCGCACGCCCTGGATCTGCACGACCACGTCGCGCTGGCCTTCGTTGCGCTTTTCGGTGGGCAGCGGCATCAGGCCCAGGGCGCGGATGCCCACGCCGGTGGCGTTGAGTTCGGCCAAGTCGCGCACGCAGCCGTCCACCACGATACCGGCCCAACCGTTGCGAGCGGCCGCTGCAGCCAGGTTACCACCCACCAGCGCACGGCGCAACGAGCCGCCGCCATCCACCACCAGCACGCGGCCCAGGCCGGGCGAATCGACCGCTGCCTTGACGAGGGTGTTGTCCTCAAAACACTTGACGGTGCTCACCGGCCCTGCAAAAGCGGGCCTGGCGCCATAGCTGGCAAACACCGGGGGCAGTACACGGAACTGGCCCGAGGTGTCGGCCTTGTGCTGGTCGCAAAAATCGCAGGTGCTGAAGGAAGGGGTGCTCATGGATGGATGGTGTCAATGGCTGGGGGTGGTCTTGTGGCAGGCGTCGGGGCGCTGGCCCACGGGCACCGGGCAGCGGTTCACCTCGAAGGGCGACTGCGCCAGCAGCGTGGTCAGCGCGCTCGAAGCCATGGTGACGAGCCAGAACACAAAGAAGGCCGCAGTGTAAATGGCTTCGCGCGACCATTCGACCTGCGCTCCGTTGAGCCAGTGCAGGTCGTGCGGATCGACCATGGCAAACACCAGCATCTCCAGCACGCCCGCCATCAAAAAGGCGGGCCAGGCAATCCACATCAGGCGTTGGCTCCACATGGGGTGTTGTCTCCTACGGTTGTAATGCCGGGTGCTCGGGCGCGCCCGTCAGCGGGGCTGGTCCTGGGCGGGCGTGGCAGCGTGGTTGCGGCCCTTGAGCGCAGGCGCCAGGGCCTTGTCGGGTTCCTGGAGGCGCTGATTGATCTCCACGCCACGGCGGTAATAGTCTTCGGCGACCACGGGGTCGGGCGTGCGAATCGCCAGCCACAGGGTGACAAACCCGGCCACCACCACCACCAGCGGGCCTCCCACCACCAGCCACATGTAGCCGTGCTTCCACCAGGGGCCGCTGTGCGGCGGGGCGTCGGGTTGTTGCGCTGTCATGGGCATGTCCTTGGGTTGTTCACGGGATGTGTCACTGGCGCGGCACCAGGAAGACGGATTTCTCGCTCACCTTGGCCCCGGACTCCACCGCCAGGATGTCGAAGTACAAGGGGTGCGAACCTTCAGGCACGCTGCCATAGGGCACCTGCACCTGCACCACGACCCAGCGCGACTCGGCGGCTGCAATCTCGTACTCGGTGGCGGCAGCCATCTGCGCGCCCTCCAGACCACGCACGCTGATGCGGTAATGCTGGGGGGTCTCGGTGGCGTTCATGATCTGCAGGCGATAGATGTTCTCCAGCTTGCCCCCTGCCACGATGCGGGCCAGAGCCGCTCGGTCGCGCACCACATCCACCTTGAAGGAGGTGCGCATGGCCAGGCTCGCCAACATTCCCAGGGACAGGGCCACCAAAATGGCGGTGTAGATCAGCACGCGCGGACGCAGCACACGCTTGAGCATCTCGGCCCGCCCCCAGCCACGCGCCACAGCGTTCTGCGTCGAGAAGCGGATCAGGCCGCGCGGATACTGCATCTTGTCCATCACGGTGTCGCAGGCGTCCACGCACAGGCCACAGCCAATGCAGTCGTACTGCAGGCCATTGCGGATATCGATGCCCACCGGGCAGACCTGCACGCACAGCGTGCAGTCAATGCAGTCGCCCTGGCCCTTGGCCTTGTAGTCCACCGTCTTGGTGCGCGGGCCGCGCGGCTCGCCCCGCCCTTCGTCGTAGGTGACGATCAGGGTGTCGCGGTCAAACATCGCGCTCTGGAAGCGCGCATAGGGGCACATGTATTTGCACACCTGCTCGCGCAGAAAGCCCGCATTGCCATAGGTGGCGAAACCGTAGAACAGCACCCAGAAAATCTGCCAGGTGCCCTGCAAGGCCAGCAACTCGCCGCCCAACTGGCGAATGGGGACAAAGTAGCCCACGAAGGTGAAGCCTGTCCACACCGAGACGGCAATCCACAGAAACTGCTTGAGCGACTTCTTCCAGACTTTCTCCAGCGTCCAGGGGCTGCCGTCCAGGCGCAGCCGGGCACTGCGGTCTCCTTCGACCTTGTGCTCAATCCACATGAAGATCTCGGTGTACACCGTTTGCGGGCAGGCGAACCCGCACCAAAGCCGCCCCGCCACCGCAGTGAACAGAAACAAGGCCAGCGCCGAGATGATGAGCAATGCCGTCAGGTAGATGAAGTCCTGCGGGTAGAGCACCAGCCCGAACAGGTAGAAACGCCGCGCGCCCAGGTCGAACAGCACCATCTGACGCTGGCCCCATTCCAGCCAGGGCAGGCCGTAAAAGACGATCTGGGTAAGGAACACCAGAGCCCAGCGCCAGCGGGCAAAGTAGCCGCTGATGGAGCGCGGGTAGACCTTCTTCTGCGCCTCGTAGAGCGAGGCGATCTCTTTCTGGGGATCGGCCGGAGCGATGGGAATGACCTTGCGGGGCTTCCCGCTGGGGGTGTTCATGGTGCAGTGCTCATCGTGCAGTGGGTGGCGCACCGCATTGGCTGCGCCTGGAGAGAAACCGGCGGCGGCGGGGCCTGCACACCCCACACACCGGCCGTGGCGACCTCAGAGGTCGAAATCAGCGCTGCTGGGCAGCGGCTGCGCCCTGCTTGTTCGACAGGCCCCACACGTAGGCCGTCAACACACCAAGCTGCGCTTCGGTCAGCTTGCCCGCTTGCGCCGGCATTTCGTTGGTCTTGCCCTTGGTGATGATGGCCGTGATGGCGGCCTCGCCCCAGCCGTGCAGCCAGATGTCGTCGGTCAGGTTGGGGGCACCCATGGCCTGGTTGCCCTTGCCATCGGGGCCGTGGCAAGCAGCGCAGGCGGCAAACAGCGGCTTGCCCAGCGACGCCTTGAGCGAATCGTGCGGGCTGTTGGACAGGCTCAGCACGTAGTGCGCGACGTTGCGCACATCCTCGGCGGAACCCACCGCCTCGCCCATGGGAGGCATCATGCCCATGCGGCCCTGGTGCAGGGTTTCGCTGATCTTCTCGGGCGTGCCGCCGTGCAGCCAGTCACCATCGGTGAGGTTGGGAAAGCTCTTGCTGCCGCGCGCATCGGAACCGTGGCACTGGGCGCAGTTGTTCATGAACAGGCGCTCGCCAATGGCCATGGCCTGTGCGTCGGCCGCGACCTCTTCGGGTTTCATCGAGGCAAAGCGCGCATACACAGGCTCGATCTCGGCATTGCCCTTGTCCATCTCGCGCTGGTATTCACCGGCCTGGGACCAACCCAATTGGCCCGCAAACTTGCCCAAGCCGGGGTACAGCGCCAGGTACAGAAAACCGAACACGATGGTGATGACGAACAGCCACATCCACCACCGTGGCATGGGGTTGTTCATCTCGGTCAGGTCTTCGTCCCACACGTGGCCTGTGGTGTTGTCCTCGGCAGAAACAATTTTCTTGCGTGCCGTGAAGATGAGCAGAAGCAGGCAGGCAATGACGCTGAGCACCGTAAGCCCGGCCACATACACCGACCAAAAATTGCTGATGAAATCACTCATGGTTTTGTTCTCGTTCTGGTGGTTGTCAGTCTTGTAGGAAGGGCAACTGGGCGGCCTCTTCGAACCGCTCCCGATTGCTGCGCGCATAGGCCCACAGCGCAATGCCAATAAAGCAGCCCAAAGACAGCAGCGTGAAGATGACGCGCATCGTGGTGATGTCCATGATGTCCCTTTCGCAACTTACTTGAGGGCGCGCCCCATCACCTGCAGGTAGGCGATGAGCGCTTCCATCTCGGTCTTGCCCTTGACTTCGTCGGCCGCGGCGGCAATCTGCGCGTCGGTGTAGGGCACTCCCACGGTGCGCAGCGCCTTCATGCGCGGCGCCACATCGGTGGGGTCAATCTGGTTCTTCTCCAGCCAGGGATAGGCCGGCATGTTGGACTCGGGCACCACATCACGCGGATTGTTCAGGTGGATGCGATGCCATTCGTCGCTGTACTTGCCACCCACGCGGTGCAGGTCGGGGCCGGTGCGCTTGCTGCCCCATTGGAAGGGGTGGTCGTACACGAACTCCCCCGCCACCGAATAGTGGCCATAGCGCAGCGTCTCGGCACGGAAGGGACGGATCATCTGCGAGTGGCAGTTGTAGCATCCTTCGCGGATGTAGATGTCGCGCCCCATCAGCGGCAAGGCTGCGTAAGGCTCGACGCCCTTGACCGGCTCCGTGGTGGACTTCTGGAAGAACAGGGGAACGATCTCGACCAGACCGCCCACGGCGATCACCAGGACGATCAGAACGATCATCAGGAAGTTGTTGGTCTCGATCTTCTCGTGGCTGAAACCGGTCGATTTTTCTTGGTTTTGAGACATGGGTGTATTCCTAGCGATCTCAGGCGTGGGCAGGCTTGACGGCAGGGATGGCCACATGGACCGAGCGGCCCGAGATGGCCGTCATCCAGACGTTCCAGGCCATCATCACCATGCCGGTGAGGTACAGCAGACCGCCCATGACGCGGATCACGTAGAAGGGATAGGTGGCCTTCACACTCTCGACGAAGGTGTAGGTCAGCGTGCCGTCGGCGTTGACGGCGCGCCACATCAGGCCTTGCATCACACCGGCAATCCACATGGCGGCGATGTACAGCACGATACCGATGGTGGCGAGCCAGAAGTGCAGCTCGATGGCCTTGATGGAGTGCATCTTCTCGCGGCCGAACAGGCGCGGAATCAGGTAGTACAGCGAGCCCATGGTGATCAGGCCCACCCAGCCCAGCGCACCAGAGTGCACGTGGCCCACGGTCCAGTCGGTGTAGTGGCTCAGCGCGTTGACGGTCTTGATGGACATCATCGGGCCCTCGAACGTGGACATGCCGTAGAAAGACAGCGACACGATGAGGAAGCGCAGGATGGGGTCGTCGCGCAGCTTGTGCCATGCGCCCGACAGCGTCATCACGCCATTGATCATGCCGCCCCAGCTGGGCGCCAGCAGGATCAGCGAGAACACCATGCCCACCGATTGCGTCCAGTCGGGCAGCGCGGTGTAGTGCAGGTGGTGCGGGCCCGCCCACATGTAGGTGAAGATCAGCGCCCAGAAGTGCACGATCGACAGGCGGTACGAATACACCGGACGCCCGGCCTGCTTGGGAATGAAGTAGTACATCATGCCCAGGAAGCCCGCCGTCAGGAAGAAGCCCACGGCATTGTGGCCGTACCACCACTGGATCATGGCGTCCTGCACACCCGCGTAGGCCGAGTAACTCTTCATCCAGCCCGCAGGAACGGCCGCGCTATTGACCAGGTGCAGCAGTGCCACGGCCAGAATGAACGCGCCATAGAACCAGTTGGCCACATAGATGTGGCGCACCTTGCGGATACCGATGGTGCCAAAAAACACGATGGCATAGGCCACCCAGACCAGCGTGATCAGGATGTCGATGGGCCACTCCAGTTCAGCGTATTCCTTGGCACTGGTGTAACCCAGCGGCAGGGAAATGGCCGCCGCCACAATCACCAGCTGCCAGCCCCAGAAAGTGAAACCCACCAGCGGGCCACCAAACAGCCGCGCCTGACAGGTGCGCTGCACCACGTAGTAGCTGGTGCCGATGAGCGCACTGCCCCCAAAGGCAAAAATCACCGCATTGGTGTGCAGCGGACGCAGTCGCCCGTAGCTGAGCCAGGGAATGCCGAAATTGAGTTCAGGCCAGGCCAGCTGGGCCGCAATGAACACGCCGACCAGCATGCCCACCACACCCCATACGACCGACATGATCGAAAACTGCCGCACTACAGTGTCGTTGTAGTGGGCAGCGTCTGTTTTTGCCAGGGAATCCATCGCTTACCTCTTAGAGTTCTTGAGAATATTAACCTTGATGACAGTAGTGTTTTTGACGCGAGTCAACCATCGCGAAGAATGCGTTCTCCCTCCTGCTCCACATTCTCGAACTGTCCCCTGTGCACGGCCCACCAAAGGCCGAGCAGGATCAGCAGCACCAACACCACCGACAGCGGAATCAAGAGATACAGGATGTCCATCAGACCATTTCCTATTGCAGCGGATGCTCAGGCAGAGGCCGCCTGGCCCGTGAGGGCTGAGACATGACCCGACGCCTTGGGCAAGGGCGCTGAGGGGGTCACGGACAGCCGGGCTGCATTGAGGATCACCAGCAGCGAACTCAACGCCATGCCCAAACCCGCCAACCAGGCCGGCATGTAGCCAGCCACCGCCAGGGGCACAGACGCTGCGTTGTACGCAGCAGCCCACCATAAATTTTGTCGCACAACCCTTACTGCCTGCTGGGCTAGGGCTATTGTGCGCACGACCTGTGACAAGTCGTCTCCGGGCACCACGAAATCTGCCTGCGCCTGGGCCAGCGGCACGGCCCGCCCAAAGGCAAAAGAGGCATGCGCTGCCGCCAGCACCGGGCCGTCATTGAGCCCGTCACCCACCATGGCCACACGGCGGCCCTGCGCCTGCAGCGCCTTCACCGCAGCCAGCTTGTCGGCTGGCGTGCACTGCGCCTGCCAGTCGGCAATACCCACCCGCTCTGCCAGGCGGGCCACGGCCTCGCGGCGATCGCCCGACAACAGATGCACTGCCAAACCGGCCTGGCGCAGCGCCGCCACAGCATTGGCGCCTTGCGCTCGCAAGTCCTCGGCCAGCCCAAACCGCGCCAAGGGGTGCGGCTGTCCGGCCTGATCCATCTTCGCCAACCACACACTGCCAGCGGCGTCTGCCGACGCGCCGGCATCGCCTGTCGCGCACCCCGTGTATTGCGTCGAACCCAGGCGCAAGCGCCAGACGGGGCCTGTGCTATCGGCACGCTGCACCTGCGCTTGCAGCCCTTGCCCGGGCGCTTCCTGCAGGCCGCTCACCGTCCAGTCGCCGGGCGCACCCCGCTCCTGCGCGGCCCGCACCAGGGCACGCGAAACGGGGTGCAAGGACTGTGCCGCCATGGCTGCGGCCATGCCCAGCGCATGGGTGTCTGACATGCCATGGACGGGCCCAATGGACGCGAGGGTCATGCCGTCGCGCGTGAGCGTGCCGGTCTTGTCGAACACCACCGTGTCCACCTGCGAGAGCGACTCCAGCGCCTGCAGCCTACGCACCAGAACGCCACTGCGCGCCAAGGCACCGGCCGCCGAGAGCATGGCCACGGGCGTGGCCAGCGACAGAGCGCATGGGCAGGTCACGATCAGCACCGCCACGGCCACCATCAGTGCACGCGCCGGGTCGGTGGGCCACCACCACACAGCGGCCAGGGTGGCCGCCAGCAGCACCAGCACCAGAAATGGCCTTGCAATGCGGTCGGCCAGTTGCGCCAGCCGGGGTTTTTGCGTGGCAGCGCTTTCCATCAAGGCCACGATCTGGGCAAACCGCGTGTCCTGGCCCACGCTCTGCACCTGCACCAGCACGGGCGATTGCAGGTTGTAGCTGCCCGCCACCACCAGGCTACCGGGGCCGTGCGCCACGGGAGTTGATTCACCGGTGAGCAAGGCCTCGTCCGCCAGCGTGTGGCCTTCCAGCACCTGACCGTCGGCGGCAAAGGCCTCGCCCGGCAACACACGCACCGTGTCGCCCGGTTGCAGGCGGCGCACTGCGACGCGCTCGAAGCCGCCATCTGCCGCGCGGCGCAACACGCTGGGCGGCAGGCGGTTGAGCACAGCCTCCAGCGCCCCGACCGTGCGGTCGCGCAGGCGCAGTTCCAGCCAACGGCCCGTGAGCAGGAAAAACACAAACATGGTCAGCGAATCGAAATAAACCTCGTGCCCGAACACACCCTCGGGCTCGAAAGTGCCCGCCGTGCTGACGGCAAAGGTGATGGCCATGCCCAGCGCCACCGGCAAGTCCATGCTGATGCGTCGCTGGCGGATGTCGCGCAGCGCATTGGAGAAGAAAGGGCCGCAGGCAAACAGCACCACCGGCAGGCTGATGACCCAGGAAGCCCAGCGCAGCAAGCGCTCCATTTCAAAGGACAGATCCCCCGGTTCGGCCACGTAGGCGGGCCACGCGTACATCATGACCTGCATCATGCAAAAGCCCGCCACCAGCCAGCGCCACAGCGCCTGGCGGTTTTCGCGCTGGCGCTGGTCGCGCGTCTGTGCATCCAGCGCGGGCAAGGCCTGGTAGCCTGCACGGCGCAAGGCCTGCATCCATTCAGACGGGCGGGTGAGCCCAGGCTGCCAGATCACACGGGCACGCTGGCTGGCCGCGCTGACTTCGGCCTGCTGCACGCCCGGCACGCTGCGCAGGGCGTCTTCCACCGTCAAAGCGCAGGCCGCGCAGTGCATGCCCTCGATGACCACATGCGACTCCCAGGCCTGCGTCTGCTGCGCGGAACCCTGGCCTGGGGCGCAAAGGCGGCCGAACGAAGGCCACTCCTGGGGGTCGTCCAGCAAAGCCTCGCCCGCCGCAGCCTCCCAGGCCGAGGGCGGCACTGGCTGCGGGCCCGCGGGACGCATATCTTGGGCCGCATCGAGGTTCTTTGACATTGCGCAAGCTTACCGTTTTTGGATTCCCGGTTTTTTGACTCCCATCAATTCAAAGCACTGGCTTTTTACTTTAATCAAGGTTTCAGCACGGAGGAATGGACCATGTACCAACGCATTCTGATCGCCACCGACGGCTCCAAGCTCTCGGACAAGGCCGTCAAGGACGGATTGGAGCTTGCCGCGCAATGCGGCGCCAGTGTGGTGGCGCTGAAGGTGGTGCCGCGCTACCCGCGCAGCTACTTCGAAGGCGGGCTGCCCGTGGACCCGAGCGATATCCGCCAGATCGAAAAGCAGTGGGCCGACGCCGCCCAGGCCGAACTGGACGGCGTCAAGAGCCAAGGGCAGGCCCTGGGTGTCGGCGTGAAGGCCGTTGTCGCCAAGTCCGACCTGGTGGCCGAGGCCGTGATCGCCGCCGCCAAGAAGCACAAGTGCGACCTGATCGTGATGGCCTCGCACGGCCGCAAGGACATCAAGCGCCTGCTGCTGGGCAGCGAGACGCAGCATGTGCTGACGCACTCGCACATTCCCGTGCTGGTATTGCGCTGAAAAGCCCCCCCGCCATAGATCACTATGGCACGGGAGCCCCCCAGCTCTCAAGGGCAACTATAAGAAGCCGCCCCCGCCAACAGACTCTTCATGATTGTGGGCAACTGGGCAATGACGGCGGCGGCTGATGCGTCGCTCTTGACGCACGCCAGGTAGGCCCGCCCCAGGGCGAGATTGCTGTTGTACGCACTGCTGTACAGAGGGTTGGATCCCAAGGCCTGGGTAAAGGCCAGCGCAGCCCGGCGCTTGGCGTTGAGCACCGCTGTGTCTGCCGAGGCAGCGTTGTAGGCCGCGGTATAGGCAAGCTCCGGTACGGAAATCACCCCCTGAGTCACCTGCCGCGTCCAGTACTCCAGGCCCGCAGCCAGAGGCTGGCGGCTAAACAGCAACTGGTACACCTGCTTGATTTGGGCAGAGACATTTTTGCCGCCGTAAAGGGCTTGGCCTTCATCCGATTTGAAGAAGTCATCGACCAAGATCCGGAAATTGCCCGCGCTTTGGATCATGTGGTTTTCATAATACGCTTGGCCACTGACACCGGCCGGCCGACCCATATAGCCTGCAAACATGGTGATGACCTGCACCGCATAGCTGCCCGCAGCCGCTGCACTGCAACTGGCGCTCGTGCCGCCGTATTGGCCGCTGCACGTCCAGGCCCAGGGGCCCGTACCGGAGACGGCGCTGGCCGTGCCACTGCGGCACAGGCTGGTCTGCGGTGTCGCCAAAAGCGTCTGGCCATGGCTTGCGCCGCAGGCACCGTCAACAGGATCCGGGCCAGAAGGTGGTGGCGGCGGCACTGCAGCAACCCCAATGTTGACCGAAGCATTGGCCGCAGCCTGGTAGCGGCTGGCGCCCGTATCGCCCGTGCCCGCCTGGCTGGCGGTGACAGTGCATGTGCCCACAGCCGTGCCAGTGACCGTGGTGCCGCTGACGCTGCAGTGGGCGCTGCCCGCCAGGGCAACGGGCAGGCCAGCATTGCTGCTGGCCGTGATGGTGCTGGTGTAGCCCACAAAGATGCTGGTGGGGCTGGCGCCAATGGACAGCGACTGGCTGGCGTAGGCCGCAGCGCAGGCCGCGTTGCTGCCGCCACTGGCGCCATTGCAGCCCCAGCCCCAGGCGCCGCCGCTGCCGGTAACCACGGTGCTGGCGCCCGCTACACACAGATTGCTGGCAGGCGCTGTGGCGCTGGCCACCCCGCTGGCCGAGCCGCAGGCGCCGTTGACGGCAGCAGACAAAGTGGTTACGTCGATGCTGCTCGGTGTCGCGCTCAGGTTGTTGGCGCCATCTTCAGCCACCAGGTACAGGGTGTAGGGGGTGCTGGGCGATAGGCCACTGACCGCAAAGCTCGCAGGTGTGGCCGCCGCCATGGCGCCGTTGCCTGCCGCCACTACAGTGACCGCGCCATAGCTCACCCCGGCCTTGACCTGCGCCGCCGTGGGCGCCGCGCTGCCCTGGGGCACAGCAATCCAGTAGCCGGTGGCCACTTCGTTGCTGGTGGCCTGCAGCGTGGTGGCGGTGCTGGTGGTGCCGGTCACGCCCAGGGCGCTGAGCACCGGAGCCGCCACATCCAGGACATCGAAAGCGCCAAACCACTGTCCGCTACGCACAAGCCGAACATGGTTGGCGCCGGTCTTGCTGCCGGCGTTGGTGTAGCCATTGCCGAAGTAGACGACCCAGGCGTTGGCCGGGCCGGGCGCATAAGTGGTCGATGTCCAATACCAAGTGTAGGGCGTTGCCGGGAAGTGGGTGCCATCGATCGCCGGGTTGTTCGCATTGATCTGGACCAGGGACTCCAGCTCGGTGCGGTTGGGCAGGCGCCAGTCGGCCTGGCCCCGGTGGCTGGCGGCGTTGGCCGCTGTGGCCTGGGCCAGGGCGGCGGCCCAGTCATGGGTGCTGGCCGTACCAGTGCACGTGCCTGGTGGGGTGGCGTTGTCCCACACCTGGCCGCGCGAGCATTTGTCCCACACCAGGCCAGTGCTGGTGTCGGTGATGGTGCCGTCGCCGTTGTCGGTGAAAGCCGCCCAGGCCGGCAGGGCCAGGGCGCACAGCAGGCCGGCAAGCCGGGGGCGCGGAAAAAAGCGTTTCATGCAACACCTTGAGTAGAGTAAGACGAAGAAGAAGGCGTACCACCCGCCACGGCCCCAGGCGGCTGGGGGTGCCAGGCCAGCCACAGGGCACGGCGTTTGAAACCGGTTTTGAAGTGCCCGTCCTGCGCCACCAGCACATGGGCCAGGCCTTGGCGCTTGAGCCACTGGCGCAGGCCGGGCAAGGCGCTGGGGCGCCACACATGGCACCCGCCCAGGCCGGGCACCACTTCGCAGGCATGCGCCGGCAGTGCACCAGGGACAGGCCTGCCCGCCTGGGGCAGCACCCAGCGGTTGCCCACCTGCATCAACACCAGCGCCTGTGGGTGGCGGCGTGCAAAGTAACGGTACTGGCTGGCCACACCCGTCACGCTGGCAGGCACCCAGGCCGGTTGCAGCGGCCCACCGCCTGGTGGCACGGCCGCATTGGCAAACATGCTGGCCAGCCACGGAAAACCCGCCAGCGTGCGCTGCCACAGGCGCGCACTGGCCGCATGGGACAACTGCGCCCGGTAACTGGCCACCTGGGCATGCAGGCGCTCGCGGGCGGCGTGGGGCAGCACCATGCCCCGCGGGTGCACATGGCGCTGCGCAAAGTGCGCCAGCACGCGGTGCATGCGCCGCACGGTGCGCCGGCGCACCAGGCGGTAGTGCGGGCGCACGATGTAGCCTAAAAAATTCACCCCGGCCGATACGTGGCGGGGCACGCTGCGCTCCTTCAGGGCCAGGCCCAGGCGCTGCGCCAGAAAGGCCTCGATGGCATCGCGCCAGGCCACAAGCTGGGCGGGGTCGGGGTGCAGGAGCACAAAATCGTCCACATAGCGCAGGTAGTGGCGTGCCTTGAGCTGGTGCTTGACGAACTGGTCCAGCTCGTTCAGGTACACATTGGCAAAAAACTGGCTGGTCAGGTTGCCAATGGGCAGGCCGCGGCCGGGCTCCTGCGCTGCCAGGCGCTTGTGCGGTGGCACGGCGGCAAAGCGCGCTGGCGGGCCTTTGCGGCGCACACCCTCGGTGGGCGCTGCCTGCAGCAGGGCGCGGCACAGGGTTTGCAACGTGCGCGCCTCGTCGGGTGCCAGGCCCTGGCGGCGCACCGCGCGCACCAGGCGGTGCTGAAGCAGCCCAAACAGCGTGGGCCGGTGGATGCGGTTGAAGAAGTTGGCAATGTCCAGCTGCAAGGCATACCACTGGCCGCGCTGGCCCTGCCCTGCCGCGCCCGAGCGCATGCATTGCTGCAGCCTGTCCACCGCTGCCAGCGTGCCCTTGCCTTTGCGGTTGGCATAGCTGTCGTGGATGAAAACGGGCTCGTACAGGCGTGCCAGGCGCTCGGTCAGCAGGTGGTGCACCACGCGGTCGGCAAAAGGGGCGGCATGGATTTCACGCCGCTTGGGCTGGTCCACCACAAAACACAGGTGCGGGGAGGGGCGCCAGCTTGCGCTGGCCAAGGCGTCGCGCGCTTGCACCAGGCCGTCGAGCAAACGGGCCTGGTACTGTTGGGCGTCGCGGGTGTGGCGCTTGCCCTTGCGGCAGGCCCGGTAGGCCCGCCACAGGGCGTGCAGGCCAAAGGGCGCAGGGTCGCTGGCGCTCTCTGGCGGGTGGGTTCCCACGGGTTCACGCTCCGCTACGCACAAGCCGAACATGGTTGGTGTTGGTCTTGTTGTTGGCGTTGGTGTTGCCATTGTTGAAGTTGACGTTCCAGGCGTTGGCCGGGTTGGGCGCTGGGGTGGGGCGGCTGCCCCACCCTCTGGCCCACCCAGATATTGGCCCCGGCGCTTCGTGCCGGCCAAGGCCGACGGCCCGCCCTCCATCCCTGCGGTAGGAGGTGGGGCATCCTCATACCCGGCAGGTGCCGGGTGGCTGGGGCGCACAGTGAACTTGGGCACGCGCTGCGTCACGGCTCATCTCGGGCCGCAGCTTCGGGCCGCGCCTTGCGCGCAGCGCCTTGCCGCCACCCCCCGCTCTGTTTGCCCAGGCTGACGGCCAGGTCGGCAGCCACGGCGAATTCGTTGAAGCTGCCAAAAGCGCGGGTTTCTTGCGCCAGGGTCAGCAGGGTTTTCATGTCTTCCACGGTCAGCACGAGCTCGTCGAGCACCTTGGCGCGCTGGGGCATGCGCGCCTCGTTGGCGCGGGTGATCAGGCGGCACAGGCGGCGCGCGCACTGGCGCAGGTCTTGCCCCAGGCTGTATTTGTGGTAGCGCGGAAAGCGGCGCACCGCATGCTCCAGGTGCACGGCCAAATCCATGGCGGCTTTCCAAATGGGCAGGTGGCTATACCGGGCCATGCGCAATGTACCTGTTCCAAAGGGTCAAATCACTGTCCGCTACGCACAAGCCGAACATGGACGGTGCCGGTCTTGAAGCTGGCGCTGGCGTCGCCATTGAAGAAGCTGACGTTCCAGGCGTTGGCCGGGTCGAGCGCGTCGAAGTCGTTCGTCCAGTACCAACCGATCACCGTGACTGGAAAGTAAGCGCCATCGATGGCCGGGGAATAGGCGCCGTGGTGCACGATGGACAACAGCTCGCGCCGCGTGGGCACGCGCCAGTCGGTGGCAAAGCCGCAGCGGCTGGCGCCGTTGTGCGCGGCGATGGGGCTGCTGCCTGTGGTGCTGGTGGCATCGGCCCAAGTGACGCCACTGACCGTTTGCAGTGACCAGATGAGGTTGGTGTGGTTGTCCTTGGTGCAGGCCCAGTCGGTGCCGGGCGTGCCGCTGGCGCTGGCGCTGGTGTTAGCCACCAGGGCACCGGTGCAGGCGCCGCTGCCTTCGGCGTCGCCGTTCCAGCACATCTTGGTGAAGTCAAACCCCGCCGCGCCGCCACCCACCTTGGCCATGCCCGCGCGGTCGCGGCCAAAGCGGCCGTCTTGCCGGGGGTAAGTGGCGCCGTCGTCGGTGTTGGCACTGGTGCAGGCCACCAGCGTGGCGCCGTCATAGCACAGAGCCTGGCCGGTGTCGTTGAGGCGGCCGGTGGGCTGGGCCTGGGCCAAAGGGGCGCACAGGGCCAGCACCATCCACAGCAGGCCAGGCAAGGCGCGGGACATGGGGGTGGTGCGATTCATGGGAGGGTCCTCGGGTCGGCAATGGGTTGGGGCACAAGCAAAAACGCCGTCCGGGCAAGCCAGGACGGCGCTATTGGGGATGACAGGAAGAAGAAAACCGCTACATGGCGCGCAGCAACATCCTCGGCTCGGCTCGGCTCGGCTCGGCTCGGCTCGGCAGCAAGCCTTGCCATAAGCGTGCGCGTGTCAAGCATAGGGTTGTAAGCCGATGTGTGTTGCATGGATAGACTGCCTGAATGCGTAATTGTATCTTGTTTTCAGCCCTGGGAGGCAGGCAACACGCGTTTGAGGAAAAGGAGGGACTTGCAGAATTCCTCAACCCAGCCGAATTTGCCTCTGCGTGAGGCGCAAAAAAAGTTGCGGGCACCGCCCAAAAGGCTGGAAGATCAGGGTATCGAAGTCTGAACTTGGTGCCCGCCCATGAATACTACCC